>NZ_LOQI01000056.1 GCF_001517915.1 Oceanivirga salmonicida
ATGTTAAAGTAGACAATTTATTTATTCCTGATAAATGGTCCTATGTATTTGAATATATCAAGTTTAAATTAAGTAATTGAATATTCAATTTTAATTGTCCTTTAACCAACTTATGGTTGGTATTTTGTAATATATTTTTTTCAAGTTATTCTATTATATTAGAATAATTTTATTTTTATACACTGACTTTTTTATTAATCTAAGATAAATTTCATATTTTTTCATATGTTACTTTCCATTACCATATTGGCACATAGTTTTAATATAACATATCTTTTAGTAAATTTATATAGGTATAAGAAAAAAATTGTTTTTTAAAAAAAAATATGGTAAAAATGTATCATAGAAATAAATTAATAAAAATTATAGATATAATGTTTCTAAAGTTAAAGAGAAATGTTATATTCTATAGATAAGGAATTTGATGTAATTATGATAATAGAAAAAATAAAGCAATTTTTAATAAAAAGAGCAAAAAGATTAAAAGGTTTATCAAATGATGAAATAAAGAAAATAGAACAAATTTATAATTTGAAATTTCCAAAAGTGTATAAAAATTATTTAAAAGAAGGAATAATACTTTTTGAATGTTCAATTATGTGGAATGATTTTTCAAAAGAAAATATAAAATATATAAAAGAGAGAATAAAAATAATTAATGAGATAAATGTTTATAATTTTTGTTTAGAGAAAAATCCATATAATTGGCCTTCTACTTGGGGAGATTGTCCAAAAGATATGGTAAAGGCTTATGAATATATAAAAAAAAGATATAAAAAAGCACCAAAACTTATACCAGTAAGCATTGATAATTGTGCAATAGCAGAAGGTTATGATGAAGATGATAGTCCTGTATTTCATGTTATTGGAGAAGATTCAATAGTATGGCATAAAAATTTAAACGACTTTATAAATTCTAAAATATTAGGTTTGAAAAAAAATGAAGTTATAAATTTTAATGATATTCCATATATAGATTTTTGGTCAGATATATCTTTTTAGAAAAAGGTGAAAAAGTATTTGTAGAAGGACTTTTAGAATTAATAGATTTAAAGGAATGTATTTGCTAATACTAATAATTCTTTTTAAGCATAAAGTAGATACAAACCTTTAACATAATTAAGTTAGATACTAAATTAAGATTTTTAATGTTTCTCTTTTATTTTTTTAGTTATTATTTCCTGTATATGTGTTCCTTGCTCCATAGTTGCTAAATTTTCACTTTTAATATTTAAAATCGATTTTAACCAAGTCAAATCTTGATAATAAAAAGAATCTGACCAATATTTAATTTCTTTTTCAGGAGTAGGTATTACTTCTTTTTCTTGAAAAATAATATTTTTTTCATCTAATGAATTATCATATTTTATTTTGATTAAATCATTGTTTTTAGTAGAATAATATATTTGTTTGTTAGTTGTTTCTATTTTTAAACTAAATTCTAATTTGTTAGCATCAGTTTCAGATTTACTTGAATAAATATTAAATCCTATATTATTGTCAGTAATACCAAAGAAAAAAGAATTATCATCAACAAATACTTTTTTATTACCCTTTGCTTTAATTCTTGTTCCAAATTTTAATCTGCTATTTTCAAGGGTAATCTTTCCTTTTGATATATATTCTATAAAATCAATTAAATGACTAGATAAATCACCAAAAGAACCACTACTTAAACCTTGTGTATTATCATCTCTCCATCTATATTCTTTTTTTACTAATGCACTATTTTTAATAAATTTAATTTCAATGAAAATAATTTCTTCATTTTTCAATATTTCTTTAACTATATAATTTAATATAGGGTTAAATCTGCAATTAAAAGCAATAGCAGAATAATTATTTGTTATAGTCTTAATTTTTAATGCATCTTCAAAATTTGTTGCTAATGGTTTTTCGCAAAGTATAGGAATATCTTTTATTAATGTTGCTTTTTCAATAATACTTAAATGTGTATTATTTGGAGTACAAACAATCATACAATCAGATTTTTTAATTAAATCATCAAAGCTTTCAGAAACTAAAATTTTATCTGAATACTTTTTAATCTCTTTGACTTTTTCAGTATCTAAATCATAAATTAAAATTTTTTCTACAGTATCAATAATATTAAGGGCATTGATATGTCCTTTTGCAACATTTCCACAACCTATAACAGCAACTTTTATTTTTTCCATAATATTTTCCTCCAATGATATATATATTATACAATAATTTATAGATATATGGTATTGATTTCAGGCTAAATATGAGAGATTAAATTTTTTTAATATTTTTTCTTTATTTATTTGACAATTAGTTTAAAATAGTGTAAACTAACTATGTATTTGTGAAGTAGAAATTTTGATTTCTCACCTTTCCATTTTGAATGAGTCAGGTTTATTATTATTAAATCACTAAAAGAGACAATTTTTTTGTGGTACTATAATAATTTTTGAGAAACAAGATTTATCTTGTTTTTTTTGTTAAATATAATAGGAGGTGTTCTGTATTAAGGGAACGAATAGATCTGACAAAGTCAGAATAAATGAACAAATAAGAGCTAAGGAGTTAAGAATTGTTTTAGATGATGGTACTGCTTTAGGGATTATGAGTAATAAAGATGCTTTGGAGTTAGCTATTGAGAAAAATTTAGATTTAGTGGAAGTATCTCCTGGTGCTAATCCACCAGTATGTAAGATTATGAATTATAGTAAATTTAAGTATGAAAAATCTAAAAAAGATAAAGAAAATAAAAAGAAACAAAAAAATGTGGTAATTAAAGAGATAAGAATTAAACCACATATAGATACACATGATATGGAAACTAAAATGTCACAAGTAAAAAAATTCCTAGAGAAAGAAAACAAAGTAAAAATTAGTTTGAGATTATCAGGAAGAGAAAGATTACATATAGAATCTGCTATTAAAGTATTAGATGATATTGCTGAAATGTTTGAAGAAATAGCAATAGTAGAAAAAAAATACGGTAAAGAACAAATGCAAAAATTTGTAATGTTATCACCTAAAAAATAAGGAGGAAAAATCATGCCAAAAATGAAAACACATAAAGGTGCAAAAAAAAGAATTAAAGTTACAGGAAGTGGAAAGTTTGTTATGAAACATTCTGGAAAGAGTCATATTTTAACTAAAAAATCTCACAAGAGAAAGAAAAGACTTGGAGAAGACTATGTTATTACAAAAGGAGCATCAAAAAAAGTTGCTAAATTATTAGTTGGAAGTAAGGGAAGATAGGAGGATAAAATATGGCAAGAGTAAAAACTGGAATAGTAAGAAGAAAAAGACATAAAAAAGTATTAAAAGAAGCAAAAGGATATAAGGGAACAAGAAAAACTAATTTTAGAAAAGCCAATGAAGCAGTAAAAAGAGCAATGGCATTCTCAACAGAGCATAGAAAACTAAAGAAAAGAACAATGAGAGAATTATGGATAATAAGAATAAATGCTGCAGCTAGATTAAATGGAATTTCTTATTCTAAATTTATGAATGGATTGAAGAAATTAGAAATTTTATTAGATAGAAAAGTGTTAGCGGATTTAGCAGTTAATAATCCAGCAGAATTTTCAAGTTTAGTAGAAAAAGTAAAAAGTATATAAATTTAAGGTAGATAAAAGCGTCTGCCTTTTTTTATTTTAATTTTTTAAATTAATTTGATATTTTATATCTATAATTATCATTTTATAGTATAATATTATCAAATAATAAAAATGGTTTTTAATAATTAATGACTTTATTAAAAATCGTGGTATAAATATACTAGATAGGATGGTGATAATATGGTTGATTTATTTAGTTTATCTACCGAAATGAATAATAAAAATAGTGAAAATATAGAATTACAAGACACAAGCGAAATATTAACTAGAATAAATAATGAAGACAAAACAGTAGCATATAGTGTTGAAAAAGAAATAAAAAGTATTACAAATTTAATAGATGCAATTTTAGATAATGATACTAAAAATACTAGAATAATATATATAGGTTCTGGAACATCTGGAAGACTTGGAATATTAGATGCTTCTGAGTGTCCACCAACATATGGAGTAAGTCCAGAAGTTGTACAAGGTATAATTGCTGGGGGGAAAGAAGCCATATTTAAAGCAAAAGAAAATGCAGAAGATGATATACTACAAGGTGAATTAGATTTAAAAGAAATTAATATAACTAGTGAAGATATAGTTATAGGGCTTAGTGCATCTGGTAGAACACCCTATGTGGTGGGAGCATTGAAATATGCTAATAGTTTAGGTTGTATAACTGGAAGTATTTCTTGTTCTAAGAATTCTGAAATATCAAATTTAGCCAAATACCCAATAGAAGTGGTAGTAGGACCTGAAATAGTAACGGGTTCTACTAGAATGAAATCAGGAACAGCACAAAAAATG
Source organism: Oceanivirga salmonicida (assembly GCF_001517915.1). Lineage (NCBI taxonomy): Bacteria > Fusobacteriati > Fusobacteriota > Fusobacteriia > Fusobacteriales > Leptotrichiaceae > Oceanivirga > Oceanivirga salmonicida. The sequence goes on from NZ_LOQI01000056.1 coordinate 4,389, forward strand.
ATACTTAATATGATTTCAACTACAGTTATGATAAAAAAAGGTAAAGTGTTTTCAGGGTATATGGTAGATGTTAAAACTTCTAATAAAAAATTAGTAGAAAGAGCAAAAAGAATAATAATGAATACTACTAATAGTAGTTATGAATTAGCGAGTAAAACATTAGAAAAATCACAAATGAATGTAAAGCTTGCAATAGTTATGATACTACTAAATATAGATAAAGACAGTGCTTATATTAAATTAGAAAATTATGATAATAATGTTGCAAGATTAATACATGAGTATACTAATAAAAATGATAGAAAATAGAGTTTTTTTAATAATGAAAAATAATAGTATAAAAAGGGGTAAAAATGGAAAATATAGAAAATATGGAAGAAATTATATTTGAGATAATATCATATAGTGGAGTAGCAAAATCTTTATCTTATCAAGCAATGGAAGAAGCAGAAAATGGTAAATATGAAGATTCGAAAAATAGTTTGAAGGAAGCGGATGAACATTTAATAAAAGCACATGAAATACAAACTAAATTAATACATGCTGAGTCAAATGATGAAAAAATACCTTTATCAGTATTATTCATACATGCACAAGATCACCTTATGTCAGCAATAGAAATAAGAACATTATCTGAAAATATTATAAAAATAAATAAAAGATTAAATGATTTGGAGAATAATTTATGAGAAGATATAAGACTAAGGAGACTGAAAAAAAAGAATATAAAACTGCTTTAGGAACTACTGATTATAATATTCCTATGTTTGGTTATAGGTCAGCAGCTTTGATTTTTGGGGGAGAAACTTTAATAGTTATTTTAATAATATACATATGTAATTTATTAAAAATTAGTATGAATTGGCCTTTGACAATATTAGCACCACTTAGTTTTTCTTTGTTAGTAGGATATTCGCAATTTTTTTTAGAAAGAAAAAAAGGTTTTGTTAAAGGATATTTTATAACAGTATTACTAATATTTATATTGTTTTTCACAGTATTTTATTTATTTATTTTTAAAGGTATTGTAATATAGGAAATGAAAGGGGTAAAAATGAAAATATTATTTGTTTGTTCTGCAGGAATGTCTAGTGCTATTGCAGCAAAAGCATTAAAAAAAGAGGGAGAAAAAGCAGGTCTTGCAATAGAGGTGAAAGAATGTTCAACACAAGCATTTGAAGATGAAATATTAAATATATATGATTTAGTTATGGTAGCACCACAAATTAGACATCGTTATAGTCTTTTAAAAGAAATTAGTGATAGTAATAAAATACCGTGCATTTTAATAGAACCACAAGGCTATAGTCCTTTAGGTGGACCTAAAATGTTAAAACAAGTAAAACAAGAATTAAATTTATAAAAGGAGAAAATTATGTTAAAAAAGATTACTGATTTTTTAGATCAAAAATTATCTATGCCAATGGCTCGTCTTGCTGAATGGCGTTATTTGCGTGCAGTGCGTGATGGTATTATTGCAACATTACCACTTATTATAGTAGGGTCATTTTTCTTAATAGTGGCATTTCCGCCATTACCTAAATCATTGGAAATTACTCAATTTTTAACTAAAAATATTGCAACTATATTATTACCATATAGAATGACTATGTATATAATGACACTTTATGCAGTATTTGGAATAGGTTCAAGTTTAGCAAAATCATATAAATTAGATGGATTATCTGGTGGTATTTTAGCTGAAATGGCATTCTTGCTAACAATAGTTCCAGTTAATATTACTACTGAAGGAGCACCAATTAAAGGTATGGTTATCCCTATGGGTAATTTAGGAGCAGCAGGAATGTTTGTTGGAATACTTGTTTCTATATTTGCAGTTGAAGTATATAGATTTTGTGATAGAAGTGGCTTTAAGATAAAAATGCCTGAACAAATACCAGCATCGGTAGCAAGAAGTTTTGAAGCATTAACACCAACTGTATTAGTTGTACTAGTAATGAGTACAATCACATACTTTATAGGATTTGATTTACATAAGGTAGTAGGAAAAGTAATGCAACCACTTATTTCTGGAACAGATACATTACCAAGTGTTTTATTTATAGTATTTATGATTACATTTTTCTGGTCATTTGGTATACATGGAGTAAGTGTAGTAGGATCTATTATAAGACCATTATGGTTAGCACTTTTAGAAAAAAATACAGTGGCATTAGCAAGTGGACAAGGATTACCTGCAACTGCAGCTGAGCCATTTTATCAATGGTTTATATGGATAGGTGGAAGTGGTTGTACGATAGGATTAACATTATTGCTATTATTAAGAGCTAAATCTATATATGCTAAATCATTAGGGAGAACATCTATTCTACCCGCAATATTTAATATAAATGAACCAATAATATTCGGAGCACCAATTGTATTAAATCCGATATTAATTATTCCTTTTATATTAACACCTATGGTTTGTGCAGTAATAGCATGGATAGTTACAAATTTAGGCTTAGTTAATAGAGTTAGTGTTATAGCTCCTTGGACTTTACCTGGACCTATTGGTGCTTATTTAGCAACAAATGGAGATTATAGAGCAATAATTCTTAATATAGTACTTATACTTTTATCTATGGCTATATATTATCCATTCTTTAGAATGTATGATAAAAATTTATTAGCTGAAGAAAAAGCTGAAATGGCAGAATAAATATGAGAAGATTAGGAATATCAATATATCCAGAAAAAACAACTAAAGATAAGATTTTTGAATATTTAGATAAAACTTCTAAAATAGGATTTAGTAGAATATTTTCTTGTCTGTTATCTGTTGATAAAAGTAAAGAAGAAATTATAAAAGAATTTAAAGAGATAAATGATTATGCTCATAAAAAAGGTTTTGAAGTTATAGTTGATGTATCTCCAAGAGTTTTTAAAGATTTAGACATAAGTTATAAAGATTTAAAGTTTTTTAATGAGATATGTGCAGATGGACTTAGATTAGACATGGGGTTTACTGGCTTAGAAGAAGCTTTAATGACTTTTAACGAATATAATTTAAAAATAGAGATAAACATGTCTAATAATGTTCATACACTTGATACTATAATGGACTATATGCCAAATAAATATAACTTATATGGTTGTCATAATTTTTACCCACATAATTATAGTGGACTTAGTATAGAGTATTTTAAAAAATGTACAGATAGGTTTGAAAATAATGGAATAAAAACAGCAGCCTTTGTAACAAGTCAAAATGATGGAACATTCGGACCTTGGCCAGTTACACAAGGCTTGCCTACTTTAGAAATGCATAGAAATTTGCCCATAGATATACAAATTAAACATTTAATATCATTAGGGATTGATGATATTATAATTTCTAATTATTATCCTAGTGATGAAGAACTTGAAAAAATTTCTAAGATAGATTTAAATTTAGTAAGTTTTAATGCAGTAATAAATGATGATTTAGATGAAATTGAAAATAAAATTATTTTAGAAGAGCTTCATTTTAATAGGGGAGACATAAGCCCTAATATGATTAGATCTACTCAACCTAGAGTAAAATATAAGGGTCATTATTTTAAACTACATAATACAATTGATATAAAAAGAGGAGATATAATTATAGAAAGTAGTGAGTATGGACACTATGCAGGAGAAATGCAAATAGCTTTAAATGATATGAAAAACAGTGGTAAAACTAATGTTGTAGGTCATATTGTAGAAGAAGAACATTTTTTATTGAATACATTAAAGCCTTGGGAAAAATTTAGAATAAAAAAAATATAGAATAAAGGCTATATGTTAGTAAAAATTAGCATTAGCCTTTCTTTTAAAAGGGAGATATTAATGGGAAAAATTTCAAAATATAAAGTTATGTTTGGGGGTGCAACTGCTTCTAGTCAGTATGAAGGTGCTTTTAATGTCGGTGGCAAAGGCTTAGATACACAAGATTTAAGAAAATATATAAAGAGAAATTCTATTGATACTACTAATACAAGGTTGCTTACAAAATTAGATTTTTTAAATGCTAAAAATGACAATAATGATAAAAATTTTCCATTTAGATTTGGTTCAGATGGTTATAATCATTTAGAAGAAGATATAGAATATTTAAATGAATTAGGTATAGATATTTATAGATTTTCAATATCTTGGGCTAGAATTTTTCCGAATGGTGATGATGAAATTCCAAATAAAGATGGAATAGAGTACTATTTAAGAGTTTTTAAAAAATTAAAAGAATATAAAATTAAAACATTCGTTGTATTTTCTCATTATGCTATACCTATAAACTTAGTAGAAAAGTATGGGTCGTGGAAAAATAGAAAATTAATAAATATATATTTAAGATATGCGAAAGTAATTTTTGAGAATTTTTCTAAATATATAGATTATTATTTACCTTTTAATGAAATAAATGCAGGTTATTTTAGTCCATATAATGGGCTAGGTTTATTAAGAGATGAAAATGGGTATAATTTAACCGATATATTTCAATCACTGCACCATCAATTTGTAGCGAGTGCTAAAACGATAAAATTAGGTAAAAAAATGAGTCCACATTCTAAATCTATTAGTATGATTTCTTGTTTTTGTTATTACCCTTATTCTTGTAAACCAGATGAAAATCTAAAAATGCACAAGATAGAAAACATAAATCAATGGTTTTGTACAGATATTTTAGTAAGGGGAAAATACCCAAGTTATAGTTTAGCATTTTTTAAAGAAAATGGTATAGATTTTAAAATTACAAAAGAAGATGAAAAATTATTAAAAAATAATACATCTGATTTTGTTGCATTTTCATATTATCAGTCAAATGTATTTTCTATAGATGAAAAGGAGAAAACAGCAGGAAATCTTGTAGTTTCAACCAAAAATCCATATTTAAAAAGTACAGATTGGGGTTGGCAAATAGATCCTATTGGTTTAAGAATAAGTTTAAATAGAATTTATGATAGATATCAAAAACCTGTATTTATATCAGAAAATGGTTTAGGTGCTTATGATAAAATTGTAAATAAAAAGATAAAAGATGATTATAGAATAGATTATTTAAAAGAACACTTTGAACAAATAGATTTAGCAGTTAAAGATGGAGTAGAAGTTTTAGGGTATTTAATGTGGGGTATTATTGACATAGTATCTGCTGGAAGTTGTGAAATGGACAAAAGATATGGTCTTATATATGTAGATAGAGATAATTATTGTAACGGAAGTTATAAAAGATATAAAAAAGATAGTTTTTATTGGTTTAAAAATTATTTGAAAAATAGATAGAATAAAATTGGGAGATAGAATTATGGATGAAAAAAAGATTGCAAGGGAAATTTTTGAATTATTAGGTGGGAAAGAAAATATAATATCTAATGCAGTATGCATGACTAGATTAAGAGTAGGTACAAAAGAAGCTATTGATATTTCAAAAATTAAAGACATTGAAGGAGTTTTAGGAGTAGTTGAAGCAGAAACAGTACAAATAGTTTTAGGACCAGGTAAAGTAAATATGATAGGAGAAGAATTTTCAAAATTAACTGGAATTTCTTTGGGAGCATCAGATAATATTAAGGAAATAACTAATGAAAATAAAAAAGTTAATAAGGCTAGATATAATGGACCTGTACAAAGATTTTTGCAAAAAATAGCTAATATTTTTGTTCCACTTTTACCAGGAATTATAGCAGCAGGTTTAATAATGGGATTAACTAATGTAATAAGTGTTACCACTAATAAAGCATTTGATGGATATTGGTGGTTCGTTGCTATTAAAAGTTTAGGATTTGCTATGTTTGGTTATTTAGCAATATTTGTTGGTATGAATTCAGCAAAAGAATTTGGAGGAACAGCTATATTAGGTGGAGTAATAGGGGCTATGTTTATAGCCAATGCTAAATTACCATTACTTGCTCAAGTGGGAGATGAAGCTATATTATTACCATTGACAGGTAAGCCATTCTCACCAGGTATAGGTGGATTATTAGCAGCATTATTTATGGGAATTATAGTTGCAAAATTAGAAAAATCTATTAGAAAAGTAGTACCAACAATATTAGATACATTTTTAACACCACTTGCTACTTTAATAATAGCAGTATTTATAGCAATACTATTAATACAACCATTAGGAACATTATTAACAGCAAAAATATTTATATTATTAGATTATGTATATAATAGTTTAGGTATAGTAGGTGGCTATATTTTAGCGGCTGGTTTTTTACCATTAGTTTCAGTAGGACTTCATCAAGCCTTAACACCTATACATGTATTATTAAATAACCCAGAAGGACCAACTCATGGAATTAATTACTTATTCCCTATCTTAGTTATGGCAGGTGGTGGACAAGTAGGTGCTGGATTTGCTATTTATTTTAAAACTAAAAATAAAAAATTAAAAACATTGGTAAGAGATGCTATACCAGTAGGTATTTTAGGTATAGGGGAACCTTTAATGTATGCAGTAACATTACCTTTAGGTAAACCATTTATAACTGCTTGTTTAGGAGCAGGATTTGGTGGATTATTAGCTTCATTATTCCATTTAGGTGTAGTAACATTTGGTGTCTCAGGATTGTTTGGTTTATTAATAGTTGTTCCAGGTACACAATTATACTTTGTAATAGCTATGATAGGAGCATATATAGGTGGATTTGTTCTTACATATTTATTTGGAGTTGATGAAGAAAGAATTGAAGAAATATACGGTTAAGGAGACCAAAATGAAAAAATTATTATGTTTATTTATATGTTTAATTTCAACTATAACTTTTTCTCATATAGAAAAAAATATAGAAGTTTATAGTAAAAGTATGAAGAAAAAAATACCAGTAACTGTTGTATTACCTGATAAATATAATCAAAATGAAAAATATAGTATTATATATGCGCTTCATGGTTGGTCTGGTTCTAACAGAAGTTATGTTGAAAAGATAAACATAGGTAAATTAGCAGACCAATATAATGTAATGTATGTATTTCCAGATGGAGGGTATGATAGTTGGTATATAGATAGTAAAATAGCTAAAAATTCTAAATATGAAACTTTTATAGGAAAAGAATTAGTTAAATACATAGATGAAAATTATAGTACATATAATAATTATAAACAAAGAGCTATTACTGGTCTTAGTATGGGCGGTTTTGGAGCATTTTATATTTCAATAAATAATCCTAAAACATTTGGAGCAATAGGAAGTATGAGTGGTGGATTTGATGTTGAAAGATTTAAATTAAATTGGGGTATACAAAAATATATAGGTAATGATTTTGAGAACTATAATATTAAAAATTTGGCAACTAAACTAATATTTAGTGGATCAAAAATAATATTTGATTGCGGAATATCTGATTTTTTCATTGAGACTAATAGAGAATTACATAATGAACTTATAAAATTGAACATAGCACATGATTATATTGAAAGAGATGGGACTCATAGTTGGGTTTATTGGACTAATTCAATAAAATATCAAACCTTATTTTTTGTAAATAATTTTGAGAGTAATAAATAATGGTTTCTATAATAAAATTTATAAAGAAATAATAGTTTAAAATAGATTATTAATAACTATAAAAAAATAACGGTAATGGAAAGTAACATAT
>NZ_LOQI01000057.1 GCF_001517915.1 Oceanivirga salmonicida
ATTTAATCTAAAATATGATTGTATAGGTTTTTCTACCTTTACACCCTTAGGTATATATAAAAATGTTCCACCTGACCACACTGCTGCATGTAATGCTGCAAATTTATGGTCGTCTATAGGTATTAATTGCATAAAATATTTTTTTATCAATTCTGGGTATTTTTCAACGGCTGTTTCAATATCTGTATAAATTATTCCTTGTTCTTCTAATTCTTTACTAAGATTATGGTAAACAACTTTTGAATCATATTTTAGATTAAATGCACCAGAAGCTGGTCAATACGAACATACTATAATAGTAGTAGAAGATGATGCAGATGTTCATTTTATAGAAGGTTGTTCTGCACCAAAGTATAATAAAAATGTAGTACATGCAGGAGCAGTTGAGTTATATATTGGAAAAAGAGCAAGGCTTAGATATTCTACTATAGAAAACTGGTCTAGAAATATGTATAACTTAAATACTAAAAGAGCAGTAGTTGATACTGATGGTGTAATAGAATGGATTTCAGGTTCATTTGGTTCAAAAGTATCTATGCTATACCCTATGAGTATATTAAAAGGGGAAAGATCAAGATCAGAGTATACTGGTGTAACTTTTGCAGCAGCGGGTCAATATCTTGATACTGGTTGTAAAACTATACATGCAGCATCTTATACTTCATCTAAAGTAAACTCTAAATCTATTTCTAAAAATGGTGGTTGGTGTGGTTATAGAAGCTTATTAAAAGTATTACCAGGTGTTAAAAGAGTAAAAGCAACCGCTGAATGTGAATCATTAATGTTAGATGATATGAGTAAATCAGATACTATACCAACTATAGTAGTTAATACTGATGATATAGATATAGGGCACGAAGCATCTATTGGTAGAATATCTGATGATGCTATATTTTATCTAATGCAAAGAGGTTTAACAGCAGATGAGGCTAAGGCAATGATAATAAGAGGATTTGTTGAACCAATTTCTAAGGAATTACCTTTGGAATATGCAGTAGAATTAAATAGATTAATTGAAATTGAATTAGAAGGAACGATAGGTTAATGAGATATGAAGAAATGAAAAAACCAGTGTGGAAAAGATTAGAATACACAGTGGTAGATACGATAACTAAAAAAGAATTTTCTAATGAAAATATATCTTTAATTAATATAGATAAAGATGGTATTATTTTAAATAAAATTGATTTAGAAAGACCCGCAGAATATAGGGGGCTTGGAGAATATTTTGAAGTAGAAAATACTCAAATGCTAAATCATAAATTAGGAATAACTATTACTAAAAATATAGAAGATATGATAGTTATTAGATATAATTTGGATAAAAATAATGATATTTTAGTAAATGGTATAAGTATAAATGTTGAAGAAAATGCAAGTGCTAAAATATTAATATATTATGATACAAAAGATGAAAGTTTTTGTTACCATAATGGTTATATCAAAGTTAATGCAGGTAAAAACTCAAATTTAGAATTAATAACTTTACAAAATATGAATGGAAATTCAAAAAACTTTACACAAACTGATTTTATAAATCATGAAGATAGTAATGTAGAATATTATGATTTAGAATTAGGTTCAGGAGTTAATGCTGTTGCATCTAAATCTAGACTTATAGGAGATAGAGCAAATATGCTTTACGTTCCTGCATATTTAGTAGATGAAAAAAGAAAAGCAGATTTTGAATATTCATTATTATTCCATGGTAAATACTGTAATGGAGATATTGAAGGTAGGGGAACTACAAAAGATTATGGACATAAAGTATTTAGGGGAAATATATATTTTTATAAGGGTTGTAGTAAATCTACGGCTAGTGAAGGAGAATTTTCTATATTATTAGATGACACTATAACAATACATGCAATACCCGCTATGTTATGTGATGAAGATGATGTTGTAGGAGCACATGCAGCATCTGTTGGTAAAGTTGATGAAGATAGACTATTTTACCTTATGTCAAGGGGATTTAGTGCAAAAGAAGCCAAAAAAATTGTTGTGGAGTCAACATTTAGACCTATATTTGAAAAAATTGAAATTGAAGATATAAAAGAAGAAATGTTTGAAGAAATTAAAAGAAGAATGTTGTAGGAGAACTACTATGAATAAGAATATAAGAAATCATTTTCCAATATTAAAAAATAAAGATATTGCATACTTAGATAGTGCAGCAACTACACAAAAACCCAATCTTGTTATAGAAGATATTAAAGAGTATTATGAGAATTTTAATGCAAACGCAGGCCGTGGGACACATGAACTAGCGATGATATCTAAATCAATAATAGAAAATACAAGAGAAAAAATAAAAGAATTTGTTAATTGTAAAGAGACAGGAGAAGTAGTATTTACAAAAAATTGTACAGAAGCAATAAATTTAGTTGCATATTCATATGGTCTTAATTTTTTAAAAAAGGGTGATGAAATCATATTAGGTATATCAAATCATCATTCTAATATAGTACCTTGGCAATATATAGCAAGAAAAAAAGGCGTAAAGATAAAATACATATATTTGGATAAAAATGGACAATTAGATTTAAATGACTATAAGTATAAACTTAATGAAAATACTAAATTAGTCGCTATATCATCTGTTGTTAATACAACTGGAATAATACAAAATTATAAGCAAATAATTGAATTAGCACATAAAAAAAATGTTTTAGTATTGCTAGACGTAGCACAAGCCATAGTACATTTTGAACAAAATTTTGATAAATGGAATCCAGACTTCATGGTCTTTTCAGGACACAAAATGTTTTCTAGTTTTGGTGTTGGAGTATTGGTCGCTAAAAAAGAATTATTAGAAAAGATGCCACCATTTATACTTGGTGGAGATATGATAGAGTATGTAGAAGAACAAAAATCTACTTATGCTAAAGTACCAACTAAATTTGAAGGGGGAACTTTAAATTCGGCAGCTATATCATCTTTATCAAGAGCCATTGACTATATTAGAACTATAACATATAAAGAAATAGAAAATGTAGAAAATTTACTTATGATGGAATTAATGTTTAAATTGACAAAACTTAATTTTGTAGAAATTTATTATACTGAAAATATAGATAGGGTGGCAGTAATATCATTTAATGTAAAAGGTGTACATTCACATGATACTGCATTTATTTTAGATCAACATAATGTTGCAGTTAGATCAGGGCATCATTGTACAGCACCACTATTGAAATATATGGGTGTAAATTCAACATGTCGTATAAGTTTAGGTATATATAATAATAGTGATGATATTGATAAATTAATATATGGATTAAAGCAAGTAAAAGAGGTATTTAAATTATGAATTTAGAAAAAATATATAGTCAAACAATTTTAGACTATAATTCTAGAAAAGATTTAAAAAGAGAAATTGAAAATCCAACATTGGTAGAAAGGGGTCATAACCCTAGTTGTGGAGATGATATTTTAGTATTATTAAAACTAGACAATGATAAGATAGTAGATGCTTCATTTACAGGTAATTCATGTGCAATTTCAACCGCTTCAACCGCTATGTTAATTGAAAATATAAAAGGAAAAACAAAACAAAAAGCATTAGAAATAATAAATGATTTTTTTGAAATGATGAGAACTGAATATGATGGGAATGAAGAATTACTAAATGATGCAGTTTTATTAAAATTTGTATCAAATATGCCCGCTAGAATAAAATGTGCAACACTTGCTTGGCATACTTTAAAAGTAATGTTAGAAAAATAGGGGTTATAATTTGGAAAAAGATAAAATAATAAAATTAAATAAAGGTGATAAGGTAGCAATAGTTAGTTTATCTAGTGGTATGTTAGGAGAGAAGTTTTGTTCTCATCAAATAAAGTTGGGTGTTAAAAGATTAAAAGAACTAGGATTAGAACCTGTATTTATGAAAAATTCATTAAAGGGTATAAAAGCATTGGAAGAAAATCCTATGTTAAAAGTACAAGATTTAATTGAAGCATTTAGTGATGGAAGTATAAAAGGAGTAATAACAGCAATAGGTGGAGTAGATGCGCATAAAATAATACCTCACATACTAGAAAATGTTGAATATATGAATATATTAAAAAATAATAAAAAGTTTTTTATGGGTTATTCTGATACAACAACTAATCATTTATTATTACATAAATTAGGTATAAATACCTTTTATGGACTTAGTTTTTTAACTGATTTTGCAGAATTAGATAGAGAAATGTTAGAGTATACAAAAAAATCTTTTGATAATATTTTTACAAATAAAGAGTTTAGATATAAGAGTAGTGATATTTGGTATGAAGAAAGAAAAGACTTTTCTGAAAAACAAATAAATATACCCAGAATTAGCCATAATGAAAAACGTGGTTTTGAATTGATAAAAGGAAATGAAGTTTTTAGTGGTAAACTTATGGGTGGCTGTGTTGAAAGTCTTAATGAATATATTATAGGAACTAGATATAGCGAAGTTGTAGAAATTAATAATAAGTATAAAATAGTACCAAAAGATAATAAAAATAAAATAATATTTTTAGAAACTAGTGAGAATAAGATAAGCCCTAATGAATTAAAAGAAATGTTAATTGGTTTTAGAGAATATGGATTATTTGAAAAAATAAATGGAATATTAATTGGTAAGCCACAAGATGAAATGTATTATGAAGAATATAAGAAAGTATATTTAGAAGTATTGAAAAATTATGATATATCAATAGTATATAATGTTAATTTTGGACATGCATATCCTAAAATTTTATTACAATATGATGCAAATTGTATTGTTGATATGAATAAAAAAGAAATAATTGTTGATAGAATATAAAAAAGTATAAAAAAAAGTTGATCTATTTTACTAGGTCAACTTTTAAAATACTATTTTTTGTCTTCTAATTTCCCTTTTAATGCTTTATTTTTTTCAAGAAATTGATGAAAATCAGCAGTTTTTAATATTCTTTTATTAAGCTTCTTTTTGCATTCATCTCCAATTGATTTAAGAGTTTTTCTGTTTTCAGCAGTTTCTCTTTTACCTTCACTTCTTAAAAAAGAATTTAATTCGTGATCTTGACTAAAGTTGATTAAATCTTTATCTTTATTCATGACAAATCCCCCCTTTTTATATATCATACTCCAAAAAAATTAAAAAGTCAAAAAAACTTGTATAAAAATACAAGTTTTGTTGTTATTTGCCTAAAAATTCTTTTGCTTTAGATAACATTTCTGTAAAATTTGAAAAATTTGTAAATTTACCTATGAAACTATCAAAATCAACATTTCCAATTAAACTCATTATATCCTCTGGCTTAAAATCTGGTTTAAATTTTGTAACTAATTCAGTAATTGATGAAAAAGTTGTATTATTTTTAATAAAATCATTGTTAAATAATTTATCTATTGATAAACCACCTGTTAAGTCATCTATTTTATCTCCTATAACATCTCCTGCCATTTCTTTAATATCAAACATATTAAATCCCCCCTTTATATTTAATTAAATTATAACATATTTTAAGGGGAATGTATATAAGTGCTAAAAATGTTTGAATATTTGTGATAAAAACACTAAATAAAATTATGTATTATTTTATAAAAAATAGTTGATTTAAAATTTGACAAAGGTAATAAAAATATGATAATATAAGTGGTACGCATGGTATAGGTAGGAGCTAATTACCTAGACAGCGATTTGATATAATACGGAGGTGAACGAGATGTTTGCAGTAATAAAAACTGGTGGAAAACAATATAAAGTAGAAGTTGGATCAGTATTAAAAGTTGAAAAATTAGCCGTTGAAGTAAATTCAGATGTTGAAATAAATGAAGTATTAATGTTAGATGGAAAATTTGGAAGTCCATTTATAGAAAATGCGAAAGTTATAGCAACTGTTAAAGAACATGCTAAATTAAAAAAGGTTATCAACTTTAAATATAACAAAAAGACATACTATAGAAAAAAAGGTCATAGACAACAATATACTTTAATTGAAATTAAAGAAATCAAGGGATAAGTATGATTAAAGTACTTTTTAAGAAAAAAAGAGAAAAAATACTTTTTTTCGAAATAAAAGGGCATTCAAATTTATCGGCTTATGGAACTGATATTGTTTGTGCAGCAGTTTCTTCAGTAAGTATAATGACATTAAATGGTATATTAGAATATTTAAAATATGATATTAACTATGAAGTTAATGAAGGGTATATTTTAGTAGATATATCAGATATTGAAGATAATAGAATAGATACATTAATAAATTCTATGTATTTATATTTAGAAGAATTAGCAAAACAATATCCAAAAAATTTAAAATTAAAAGTAATGGAGGTATGAAGATGTTATTAAAGTTAAACCTACAATTATTTGCCTCAAAAAAAGGACAAGGTTCTACTAGAAATGGAAGAGACTCAAATCCTAAATATTTAGGGGTAAAGAAATATGATGGTGAAATAGTAAAAGCAGGAAATATAATAGTAAGACAAAGAGGAACAAAATTCCATCCTGGAACTAATATGGGCTTAGGAAAAGACTATACTTTATTTGCGTTAACAGATGGTTATGTAAAATTTGAATCATTTGGAAAAGGTAAAAAAAGAGTAAGCATTTATCAAGAGAAAAATTAATAGCGAGCCTTTTGGCTCGTTTTTAAGTAAGTGAGTAATAATGAATAAAAAAGAAAAAATGAAATATGTAATAAAGGTATTGAAAAAAAGATTTCCAAATGCTAAAATTTCATTAGACTATGAAACTGAATATCAATTAATGGTTGCAGTTATATTATCTGCACAGTGTACTGATAAGAGAGTAAATATAGTAACGAAAGAGTTATTTAAAGTTGTAAAAGAACCTATTGATATATATAATATGGATATAGAAGAATTAGAAAAATATATTAGAAGTACAGGCTTTTTTAATTCAAAAGCAAAAAATTTGAAAAAAGGTGCAGATACTTTATATAATGAATATAATAGTAAACTGCCTAGAAATATAGAAGAATTGACTAAATTAGGTGGAGTTGGCAGAAAAACAGCCAATGTATTATTGCATGAATTGTGGGGTATATCTACAGGAATAGTAGTAGATACACATGTGAAAAAAATAAGTAAACTTTTAGGGTTTACTAAATCAGACAATGCAGTTATTATTGAAAGAGATTTAATGAAGATAGTTCCAAAAAAATATTGGGGCATAATATCACATTATTTTATATTACATGGTAGATTAAAATGTATACAAAAGAAATTAGAATGTGAGATATGTGATTTAATAAGAAAAAACAAAATAGGAGAATAAATGAAAAAAATATATATAATATGCATAATTTTTTTACAAAGTATATTATCATTTACATATAAGAGTGCATATAGTGCCTTAGATAATGGTATAGTAATTTTATCAGAAGATGCTGACACAGTTAGGCCAATAGCATCATTAACCAAACTCATGACAGTTGCAGTAGCATTAGATAGTATAGATATTGGAGAAACTACTCTGTTTAATATGGTGAAAATTGATTATGATAGCACTAGGGGAAGTTCACTACCAATATTTAAAGGCGATTTAATGAGTGTTGAAGATTTAATAAAAGCAGCATTAATATATTCTGAAAATAATGCAGCATACACATTATCTACACATATAAGTAAAACAGAAGATGAATTTGTAAAAAGAATGAATGCTAAGGCGAAAAGATTAGGAATGAATGATACAAAATTTTATACATCAACAGGGCTTCCAACTAACTATACTCAAAAAAAATTAGATGTTTCTACTGCAAAAGATATGTATAAATTGGCTAATTACTTAATTAAAGATAAAAGAGTAGTAGAATGGGCTAGTCAAAAACATTTTGAACTTAAAGGCAAATCATATAAAAGTAGAAATAAAATAATAGGCGAAAATGGTAATTTTGGTTTAAAAACTGGTTTTCATCGTAGTGCAGGTTTTAATATGATAGGGACAAATAAAATTGAAAACAATACTTTAATTGTAGTAACATTTGCCGATGAAACATTAAAAGGAAGATTTGATTCACAATTAAAAATAAGTGGAGATTATATCAAAAGATTAATAAAAATATATGATAAAAATACAATATACAAAAAAATAGCAATGAAAAACTCAAGAGAAAAATACTTAATCACTAAATTAGAAAATGACTTCTATTATCATAACTCAAATATTAAGACAAAAGAAAAAATTTATGAATTGACACCATATATAAGAAAAGGTGATATAGTAGGAGAATTTTTAATATATAATAAAGATATATTAGTAAATAAGATTAATATAATAGCAGATACTAATTTAACTAAACTTAGTTTCTGGGGGAAAATAAAATATTGGTTAGGAATTGATTAGGAGGAGTATTATGAAAGAGATATTTGAGAGAAGAAGTATTAGAACTTTTTCGAAAACATCAGTTGATGAGAATATTATAAAAGAATTACTAAGAGCGGCAATAGCAGCACCGTCAGCCCATAAAAAAGAGCCAAGAGTATTTTATGTTATACAAAATAGTGAAATATTAAAACAATTTTTTGAAAAGCATCCATATGGTAAGGCTTTTGAAACAGCCCCATTAGCAATTTTAGTATGTGCTGATAAAGAAAAAGATAGTAATATGACCTTCCTTATACAAGATTGTGCAGCTTCACTTCAAAATATAGCATTAATGGCAACACACTATAATATGGGTAGTGTATGGATGGGTGTATTAGATAATGATAATGCAGAGCAAATTACAAGAGAAATTATTGATTTACCTAAAAATCATATACCAATATCTATTATGGCAATAGGTTATAAGGATGAAGAAAGAAGACCGCATATGTCATATAAAGAAGAAATGGTTAAATGGATTAAATAATATAAACTATTTATTTAAAAGGGTTCTAAGAACTCTTTTTTTGTTTATTTAAATTTATTTTTTTAGACAATATTGACAAAGATAGTTGTCAGGGATATAATACTAATGACAAATATAATTGTCAAAAAATTGAAAGGAGAATTAATATGTCACTCTGTAATAAATTAAAGGAATTAAGAAATATAAAAGGAATAAATCAAGAAGAAATGGGGAGTTTAGTAGGTGTAAGTAGGCAAACAATAAGTTTAATTGAAAGAGGGGATTATAATCCATCTATAATAGTTTGTTTAAAACTTGCAAATGTATTAGAAGTTAGTGTAGAAGAAATATTTTGGTATGAGGGAGAATAAGATGAGTAAAGATATAAAGATTTTTATAAAATTAATATTAATTATGTTTGTAAGTGGACTAACTGGATTTTTTTCATCAAAAATTAATATAATAGATTTAGTTCTTAGAATTGAAGATACAATTATAACAAGTTCTATAATGATTTTTTATTCATTAATTTTAAGTGGAATATTTATAAGCATAATATTGTATTTTATAGGTAAAAAAAGATTGATAAAATCAATTGAAAGCGATGATTTAGATGAAAAATATTTGTATTTAGGTTTAACATTAATTCATTGTACTTACTTGCTATTACTTGGCCTATTTCTTATTAGTATTTATAGTATAAAAAATTACAATTTTAATAATGTAAGATTATTACATATGTTCCCAGTTTTAGCAGTTATAATACTTGTAATGTTAAATCATTTATATATCAAATTTATTAAATCATATAATAAAGGAAAAAAAGGTGAAGTTACTGATTTTACATTTATTACTAAATGGGTGAATAGTTGTGATGAAAGAGAACAACAAGAAATGTACAAGGCAGGATTTAAAACATATGTTTTAACACAAAACATGTTAATAATTTCTTTGGTGTTAATAGGGTTGCATACTTTTGTAACAAAGCGTGGAGTTTTTAGTATATTTATTTTAATGCTTATTTTAATAATAGAAAATATTTATTATTATATATTAACAAATAAAAAATAGTAAATAGTTTATGTAATTAGTAAATTAGATATGGAGAAATTGAAATGATAGAGATTAAAAAATTAACAAAAGCGTATGGAGATAAAATAGTAGTTAATAATCTTAATGTTGAAATAGAAGATGGTAAAGTTGTTGCATTTATTGGTCAAAATGGAGCAGGTAAAACTACAACGCTAAATATGATAACAGGAATACTTGAAATGGATTCAGGTAGTGTTAAGTTAAACGGATTAAGTGTAGAAGATAAGGGATATAAGAGACAATTTTTTTACATTTTTGATACACCAGATAGTTTTTTATATCTAACTGGTATGGAATACTTGGATTTTTTAATTGATGTATATGAAATAGATAAGATAGACATTCAAAGTAGAATTGATAAATTATTATTAGATTTTGATATGGCTGCAATAATTAATGACTATATAGAGTCGTATTCACATGGAATGAGACAAAAGATGATGATATTGGGTTCTTTGCTTGTTAGACCTAAAATTCTAATCTTAGATGAGCCATTACATGGATTAGATCCAATAATTTCATTTAAATTGAAAAATATTATGAAAGAGTATGTTAAAGAAGGGAATATAGTCTTATTTTCAACTCATGTATTAGAAGTTGCAGAAAAATTATGTGATAGTNNAAGATAAGAATTTAGAAGACATATTTTTAATATTAATGGGGGCAAATAAAGATGAATAATCAATTTAAATCACTGGTTAAACTATTTAGGGGACATTTTATTAAGACAATTAATTTAAATTTTAAAATGTTTAATAAATCTAAAAAAAATAGTTTTACAAAAGTAATATTGATAAATATTTTTTTAATGATGTTTCTTGGTATATTTATATTTTTACAAATAAAAGGTATAAAAAATTTTAATTTTGATATACAACTAACCATTTTATTAAATATACTTATACTTTTATATGTTCTACAAAATAGTGCTATGGCAATATTATCATTAGTTGATATAAATATAACGAAAAATTCATTAGTTATGCCTATTAGTATAAATAATAT
>NZ_LOQI01000058.1 GCF_001517915.1 Oceanivirga salmonicida
GACAAGGGAAAATCGGTATCTGCCAAGTTTAAAGGTGTCTTTGTAGCTCAGTTGGTTAGAGCATCTGGCTGTTAACCAGAGGGTCGTTGGTTCGAATCCAACCAAGGACGCCATTTTTTTTATTTAAAAAGGAGACTAGCTATGAGAAAAAGTAACTTAACATTTGATATCTTTTTAGAATTACAAGAAAAGGTTCCAACAAAATTACATTTAAGAGATGCTTGTGGTTCAACTGTTATTGAAATAGAAGCAAAAGAAGATACTGAAACAATAGAAATTATTAAAAAGTTTTTTGAAGAAAAAAATATGCAAATTGAGTTTAGTAAAGACAAAAAATATGTGTATGAAGTATAATATATAACGGAATGTTTTAATGCATTCTTTTTTTTTACTTATAATTATGGAAATTTATCTTTTATGTATCAATTATCTTAAATACCAATCATCTTAAAATACCAACTATCTTAAAAATAATACAACTTATCTTAAAACACTAAAAAACAAATGTAAAAAATGTTAGAATACTATCAATGGGAGGGAAGAAATGAAAATAAACTTAGTTATAAACGAAAAGATTGATGAAACAACTTTAACTATTGAAACAAATCAAATCACTGATGAAATTAGTGAACTCTTGAAACTTATAGAAAATTATAAGGGTTTTGATAAGATAATAGCGATTAAAGATGATAAAAAATATATACTTGAAGTTTCTAAAATTGTTAGATTTTTTTCACAAGATAAGAAAGTATATGCTACATATTCAGATGAAGAATATATTATTAAAAATTACTTATATGAATTAGAGGAAAAATTAGATAATAATAAGTTTATTAGAATTTCAAATAGTGAGATTATGAATCTAGATTATATAGAAAGTTTTGATACAAGTTTTGGTGGGAGTATAAGAATAAAAACTAAAACAGGCATATTTAGTTATGTTTCCAGGGGTTATTTAAAAAGATTTAAAGAAATTCTAAATGTATAGTAAGGAGAAAAAGATGAAAAAAGAGATGATAAAAAGAATATTTATGGGTCCTTTTATAGGAATAGGAAATGGTATTATTATATCACTAATATTTAATTATATTAATAGTTCTAACATATATTATGCGACTAACCTAAGTTTTTATAATAAGTTTGATAATCATTTAACACCTACTGTAATATCTTTTGCATGTTTTGCAATTATAGGTATAATATCTAATTTAGCATCTATGATATATGATATAAAAAACATGAGTATTTTTTTAAAAACTTTAATGCATATTTTTATAATCTACTTAACTGTTTTTATAATCGGTAAATATTTGCATTGGTTTGGTGGAGATATATATTCTATTATACTAAACTTTATAATATTCTCAATAATATATCTAATAATTTGGGTAATTTTTTATCTTATTGAGAAAAAAGAAATAGAAAAAATTAATAAAAAATTAAAAGATAAAAATTAAAAATAAATTATATCAAAAATTAATAAAAAATTATTAAAGATCTCTAATTTTTTTATTTAAACAATTATTTTTTTAGTGATTTTATTCATAATTTAATATTTTTATTTCCTATTGCAAAAAAGATTTCTTTATTGTAAAATAGGTATACTAAATAACATTTATATAGAAATAGGAGGTAAAATAACATGAGAAAATTTGCGATGTTGATATTTACATTTGTTGCTATGAACTCATTTGCAGAATGGAATATTAGAACTGGTTTTGATTTTTATCGTGATAATATAAAATATGGTGATAAGTTAGGTTTGAAAAATACAAATGGTATGGGATTTGTTTTTGGATCTGAAATTATACCTATTGAAACAAGAAAAGTTGATTTTGGTGCAGGATTTGAGTATAACTTTGGGGTAACTACAGTTCATTATAATAGCAAACAACCAAAAATATTTGGTGGAAAAGATGAAGGTAAATATGGAAAAGAATTTATACCTATTTATGCTTTAATGAGATTAAATTTATACAAAAAAAATCACACAAAATTATATACAGCAACTAGATTTGGTGGAGCTTTAACAAGAGAAGATAAAACCAAAAAATTTGATGGTGGAATATATTATGGTCTTGGTTTAGGAATAGCACATAAATTTGCTCTTGCAGAATTATTATATGATGGAGCATATGTACCAAAAACAAAAAGTTTTGATAATAAAGTTGGAATTAGATTAGGTTTAAGAACTTACTAATTTGAAATATATTTTATAATAATTTTAAATAAAAAACAGAAATACTTGAATTTAAAAAATTAAATTTTTTAAATTCTTGTTTTTTTTTACTTAGTATGTTGTAAATTAAAATTATTATGATATAATATGTGATATAAGGTAATGGAAAGGGGTTATTTATGAAAAAATTTTTAATTGGAATTATATCAGTATTATCAATTTATAGTATATCTTACTCAAAAGGAGAAGAGGTATATTGCTCAGATAAAAAAATAAAAGTTGACTTTATGATAAAAGATGTTATAAAAACAGAGCATCAATTAGTTCCTAAATATATTTCATATATTGATATATCTAATATTGATGATTTTTTAATAGCCAAAAAAAGTTTATCATTGTTAATAAATGCCAATAGTTTAATAAATGATGATTTATCTATTTTTATAAATGATAATGAAAAATTTAAGAAAGATATTATTGATTTGGCTGTTAAATTAGGAATAAAGAAAGATAAAATCTATTTTTATAAAACTAAACAAGAAATGATAGCTAAAATTTTAAAAATTAGAAATGGGAAAAATGATTTATTAAGTAACAGAGTAGCATTATTTACTAAGTCATCTAATGTAAGATTAGAATATGCCAAAATTATAGATGCATTAGAAGAATATGTGAATACAATTATTGTTGATAATTACTCATATTTAGATGTCCCTAGGTCTGATTTGTTAAAAGTTTCTAATGAAGAAAAGGAAAAAATTTATAAAGAAATAAAATGTAATTATGAAAAATAAGGTTTTAACCGCTTTTGTTTCACATGTTGAAACATTGAAATAAAAAAAAATAATTTTATGGGTATTTTTTGCAAATTGTATAGTTAAAAGTTTAACTATTCAATTTTTTTGTTGAATAAAATCAAAATTAGAGTTAGAATATTAATATAGGACAGTACAGAAAAACAGAAAACAAAAAATAAGGAGAGGATGATTTAAATGGATGCTTGGAGAGGGTTTAAAACAGGATCTTGGAATGAAAAGATTGATGTAGCTAATTTTATTAAATTAAATTATACAGAATATACAGGAGACGGAACATTTTTATCTGGACCAACAGACGCTACAACAAAATTATGGGATAAATTAACGCCAAAATTACTTATTGAAAGAGAAAAAGGGATTTACAATACTGAAACTAAATTACCTTCACAAATTGATGCTTATGGAGCAGGTTATATTGATGAAGAATTAGAAAAAATAGTGGGATTACAAACAGATGAACCATTAAAAAGAGCAATATTCCCTAATGGTGGATTAAGAATGGTTGAAAATTCTTTAAATGCTTTTGGTTATGAAATTAATCCTGAAACAAAAGAAATATATACAAAATATAGAAAGACACATAATGATGGAGTGTTCTCTGTTTATAATGAAGATATCAGAAAATGTAGAAAAACTGGTATAGTTACAGGACTTCCTGATGCTTATGGTAGAGGAAGAATAATAGGAGATTATAGAAGAGTTCCTTTATATGGTGTTAATTTCTTAATAGAACAAAAACAAAAAGACTTTGCTGCAATAGATGGTTCAGATATTACAGAAGACATGATAAGAGATAGAGAAGAAATATTTGAACAAATTAAAGCTTTAAAACAATTATTAAATTTAGGTAAAGCATATGGATTTGATTTAGGAAGACCAGCAGAAACTGGTAAAGAAGCAGTACAATGGTTATATATGGCATATTTAGCAGCAACAAAAGATCAAAATGGAGCAGCTATGTCAATAGGTAGAACTTCTACTTTCTTAGATATATTTATTCAAAGAGATTTAGAAGAAGGAAGAATAACTGAAACTGAAGCACAAGAATATATAGATCACTTTGTTATGAAATTAAGAATAATTAGATTCTTAAGAACACCTGAATATGATGCATTATTTAGTGGAGATCCAACTTGGGTAACTGAATCAATAGGTGGTATGAGTTCAGAAGGTAAATCATTAGTTACTAAAAACTCATTCAGATACTTACAAACATTATATAATATAGGACCTGCACCTGAACCAAACTTAACAATATTATGGTCAGAAAAATTACCAATGGAATGGAAAAAATTTGCAGCTCAAGTATCTATAGATACATCTTCATTACAATATGAAAATGATGATTTAATGAGTCCACAATTTGGTGATGACTATGGTATCGCATGTTGTGTTTCTCCAATGACTATAGGTAAACAAATGCAATTCTTTGGAGCAAGAGTTAACTTACCTAAAGCATTATTATACGCTATAAATGGTGGTATAGATGAACTTAAAGGAATACAAGTTACACCAAAAGGAATGATAGAACCTATAACTTCAGAATACTTAGATTATGATGAAGTATTCCCTAAATATGATAAAATGTTAGATTGGTTAGCAGAAACTTATGTTAAAGCATTAAATATGATACATTATATGCACGATAAATATTCTTATGAAAGTTACGAAATGGCTTTACATGATAGTAATATTAAGAGAACAGAAGCATTTGGTATAGCAGGTATATCTATAGTTGCCGATTCATTAGCAGCAATTAAGACTGGTAAAGTTAAAGTTGTAAGAAATGAAGAAGGATTAGCAGTAGACTATATTAATGAAGCTGAATATGTTGCATTTGGAAACAATAATGATGAAACAGATAAGATAGCAGTAGATATGACTTCTAGATTTATGAATAAGATAAGATCACATAAAATGTATAGAAATGCAATACCTACACAATCATTATTAACAATAACTTCAAATGTTGTTTATGGTAAGAAAACAGGAAATACACCTGATGGAAGAAGAAGTGGAGCTCCATTTGGACCAGGTGCAAATCCTATGCACGGAAGAGATGTTTCAGGAGCAGTTGCTTCATTAGCATCAGTTGCTAAATTACCATTTGAAGATGCAAATGATGGAATTTCATACACATTCGCAATAACACCTGATACATTAGGTAAAAATAGAGAAGAAAAACAAGTAAATCTAGTTGGATTATTAGATGGTTACTTTGGTCAAACTGGTCAACATTTAAATGTTAATGTATTTGGTAGAGAATTATTAGAAGATGCTATGGAACATCCTGAAAAATATCCACAATTAACTATAAGAGTTTCTGGATATGCAGTTAACTTTGTTAAATTAACAAAAGAACAACAATTAGATGTTATAAATAGAACAATATCTAATAAGATGTAGTAAATAATTGAGGGTGCAACATTGTTTGCACCTTTATTTTAAGGAGTTTATATGAAAAAAGGATATGTGCATTCATTTGAGAGTTTTGGAACAAAAGATGGACCTGGTATTAGGTTTGTTTTATTTGTTCAAGGGTGTCCTTTGAGATGTCTTTATTGTCATAATGTAGATACTTGGAATGTTAAAGATAGAAAAAAAGAACTTACACCAGAAGAAGTATTTCATGAAATATACAAAGTAAGAGGATTTATTAAAACTGGTGGAGTTACTATATCAGGTGGAGAACCTTTAACACAACCGGATTTTATCAAAGAAATATTTAAACTTTGTAAGGAAAATGGTATACATACAGCATTAGATACATCAGGCTATATTTTTACTAATAGAACCAAAGAAGTTTTAGAATATGTAGATTTGGTACTACTTGATATAAAGCATATAGATCCTGAAAAATATAAGGTTCTTACATCAGTTAACTTAGCACCAACTTTAAAGTTTGCTGAATATTTACAAGAAATAAATAAACCAGTATGGCTTAGATATGTTTTAGTACCAGGTTATACAGATGATGAGAAGGATTTACATAATTGGGCTAAGTATTGTTCTAAATTTACTAATGTGGAAAGAGTAGATATATTACCATTCCATCAAATGGGAACACCAAAGTGGGAACTTATGAAAAAGAAATATCTTTTAAAAGATAATGCTACTCCTACCAAAGAAGAAGTTATTAAGGCAGAAGATATATTGGCTTCATATGGATTACCTGTAAAGCTTACAAATAGATAATATTTTAAAGTATGTATAATAAATTAAATAAAAATTAAAATTATTTCTAATATAATTTAGGAATAATTTTTTTTTGTTTAAATAATGTTGCATAGGATTAAATTTATTGAAAATTATACGGAATTTAATATATATTTACTATTTAAATATAAAACTATAAATTTTGAAAAAAATTTTTAAAAAACCTTGACTTTTATAGGGGGGGGGGGGTATAATACTATAAATTAAAGAAAGGAGAGCATTGATGAGTAAAGTTAAAGATATTGATTTCGTATTAAACGAAATAAAAGATGGTAGTGTTTTAATGATTGGTGGATTTCTTGGAGCAGGAACACCACATAAAATAGTTGATAAATTAGTAGAGAGAAATGTAAAAGATCTTACTATAATAGCTAATGATACTTCATTTGTTGATTATGGTATAGGGAAATTAATTGCTAATAAACAAGTTAAAAGAGTTATAGCTTCTCATATTGGAACTAATAAAGAAACTGGAAATCAAATGAATACAGGTTTTATTGAAGTTGAATTAGTTCCACAAGGAACTTTAGCAGAAAGAATTAGAGCAAAAGGAGCAGGACTTGGTGCAATTGTTACTCCTACTGGTATTGGAACAATTGTTGAAGAAAATAAACAAAAATTGACAATTGATGGTAAAGAGTATTTAGTTGAGGAAGCAATTGGAGCTGATTATGCATTAATTTTTGGTAGTATAGTTGATAAATCAGGAAATATTTTTTATGCAAAATCAACTAAAAATTTTAATCCTTTAATGGCAACAGCAGCTAATAAAGTTATTGTTGAAGCTCAAAAAATAGTTGAAGTTGGTGAATTAGACCCTGATGTTGTTATGACATCTGGTATTTTTGTGGATTCTATAGTAGGAGGTTCAAATGGATAAAAATGAGATAAGAGCTTTTATTGCAAAAAGAGTTGCTAAAGAATTTAAAGATGGACAAGTAGTAAATTTAGGTATAGGTTTACCTACAACAGTAGCAAATTATATATCTGATGATATAAATATTATTTTACAATCTGAAAATGGGTTTTTAGGACTTGGTCCTTACCCAGAAGAAGGTAAAGAAGATAAAGATATAGTTAATGCTGGAGGGCAATATGTAACTATAAAAAAAGGTGGACAATTTTTTGATTCAGCAACTTCTTTTATGATTATTAGAGGAGGACATGTAGATACTACTGTTCTTGGAGCACTTCAAGTTGATAAAGAAGGAAATCTTGCAAATTGGATGATACCAGGTAAAATAGTTCCTGGTATGGGTGGAGCAATGGACCTTGTGGTAGGAGCTAAAAAAGTTATAGTTGCCATGGAACATACACAAAAAGGAAATAAAAAAATATTAGAAAAATGTACATTACCACTTACAGCAACAAAACAAGTTAATATGATTATAACTGAAATGGGTGTTTTTGATATTACTGAAGATGGTTTAGTAATGATAGAGAAAAATCCTATATTTACATTTGAGGAAATACAAGATGCTACTGGAACTAAGATAATAGTTTCAGAAGATTTAAAAGATATGATTGTATAAAGGAAGGAGGCATATTTTATAGTCTTTGACTATATTATATAATAAATAATGTTTAAAAAATTTACAAAGGCATGTGTAAGTATGGTTGAAAAATATCTTCCAGATCCATTTTTATTTGCAATAGTACTTACAATATTTATTTTTGTATCTGGAATTATTTTTACAGGGCAATCTGCATTTCAGATGATATCACATTGGTCAAATGGTTTTTGGGAATTATTAGCTTTTTCAATGCAAATGGCATTAGTTTTAGTAACAGGTCATGTTTTAGCAAAAGCCCCACTTGTTGAAAAATTAATTAAAAAGATAGCATCTATTTCACAATCAAGAAAGGGAGCAATAGCATTAGTAAGTGTTGTTTCTATTATTGCATCATGGTTAAATTGGGGATTTGGACTTATTATAGGAACTCTAATTGCAAAAGAAGTTGCTAAAAAAGTTAAAGGAGTAGATTATAGATTATTAATTGCTACAGGTTATTCTGCATTTATAGTATGGCATGCAGGTTTTTCTGGGTCAATACCTTTAAAAATTGCATCAGCATCATCAGACCTATCAAAAATAACTAAAGGAGCATTAACAGCTCCAATTCCTACTTCTGAAACAATATTCGCACCAATGACTTTAATACCAATGTTTCTTATATTAGTATTTATGCCATTGTTAAATGTTGCTATGACACCATCTAAAGAAGAAACATTTTCTATAGACCCTCGTTTATTAGAAGAGCCTGTAGAAGAAGAAATAATTAAATCAAAAATGACACCAGCTGATAAATTAGAAAATTCACCCATTCTTTCAATTATAATAGGATTAATGGGATTAGTATATATATTTAGTTATTTTTTAAATAATGGATTTGAATTAAATCTTAATATAGTTAATTTTATATTTTTATTTTTAGGAATTATTTTACATTATACTCCTAAAAGATTTTTAAATGCAGTTAATGTTGCAGTAAAAGGAACAGCAGGAATATTAATACAATTTCCATTTTATGCAGGTATAATGGGAATGATGGTTGGTGGAGGTGAAGGAGTAGTTTCACTTGCAGCACAAATATCTAACTTTTTTGTTAGTATATCTAATCAAACAACTTTCCCTTTATTTAGTTTTATAAGTGCAGGAGTTGTTAATGTGTTTGTTCCTTCTGGTGGAGGTCAATGGGCGGTACAAGGTCCTATAATGATGCCAGCAGGACAATTACTAGGAGTTCCAGCAGCAAAAACAGCTATGGCAATTGCATGGGGAGATGCTTGGACTAACTTAATTCAACCGTTTTGGGCATTACCAGCATTAGGTATAGCAGGATTAAAAGCTAAAGATATTATGGGTTATTGTTTAGTAAATTTAATTGTGTTTGGATTCTTAATAGGATTATGTTTAATGTTTATACCAGTATAAAATAAATTGAAAATTGTTGAAAGGAGAAAATGTATGTTAAAAGAAGTTGTAATAGTATCTGCAGTAAGAACTCCAATAGGAAGTTTTGGAGGAAGTTTTAAAGATGTAAATGCAGTAGAATTAGGAATTGTTGCAGCAAAAGAAGCAATAAAAAGAGCTAAAATAAGTCCAGAATTAATAGATGATGTTTATATAGGAAATATATTAAGTGCAGGGTATAAACAAGGAATAGCAAGACAAATTTCAATTGGAGCAGGAATACCATGTGAAACACCAGCAATGACAATAAATATTTTATGCGGATCAGGACTTAGATCAGTAAGTCTTGGAATGCAAGTAATACAAACAGGAGAAGCAGATGTTATATTATGCGGTGGAGTTGAAAGTATGTCTCAAGCACCTTATTTATCAAAAGGAACAAGATTTGGACAAAAAATGGGGGATTCAAAACTTATAGATCATGTTGTTTATGATGCTTTAACAGATGCTTTTAATGATTATCATATGGGAATAACTGCTGAAAATATAGCAGAAAAATGGGGAATATCTAGAGAAGAGCAAGATCAATTTGCACTTAAGAGTCAAAATAAGGCTGAAGCAGCACAAAAAGCTGGAAAATTTATTGAAGAAATAGTTCCAGTAACAATATTACAAAAAAGAAAAGAAGTTGAGATAAAAGATGATGAGTATATAAGATATGGAACAACTATAGAGTCATTATCAAAATTAAAACCAGCCTTTAAAAAAGATGGAACTGTTACAGCAGGAAATGCATCAGGTATAAATGATGGAGCAGCAATGCTTATTATTATGAGTAAAGAAAAAGCAGAAAAAGAAGGAATAGAATATTTGGCTACAATAAAAGGATTTTCAACAGCAGGGGTAGATCCTTCTATAATGGGAACAGGACCAATACCGTCAATTAGAAAAGCAATAAAAAATTCTGATTGGGAATTAGAAGATATTGAATTAATAGAATTAAATGAGGCTTTTGCAGCACAATCAATATCAGTAATAAAAGAATTAAATTTAAATACTGAAATAACAAATGTAAATGGAGGAGCAATAGCTTTAGGGCATCCAGTTGGAGCTTCAGGTGCTAGAATATTAGTAACATTATTACATGAAATGAAACGTAGAAATGTGAAAAAAGGATTAGCATCATTATGTATAGGTGGAGGAATGGGAACTACTGTATTAGTAGAAAGACCATAAAAACATAGATTATATAAAATTTAAAATAATTTTTGAAATAAAAAAGAGAGAGTGCGGTAAAAAGTCTGTAACTTCTCAAAAATCAAAAATAAGGGTTGAATAAATCCTCTTATGGTATATAATATAAAATATATCAAGGAGGATTTTTCTTATGGTTAAAAGAAAAAAA
>NZ_LOQI01000059.1 GCF_001517915.1 Oceanivirga salmonicida
AGGTAAAACTAATAGAAGTTTAATACCAAAGAACCTTGCGACTTTAGTCATGAGAGTTTCAGATTATTGAAAAAAGTTCTTCTAAATGTTAAAATAAAAGGTATAGAAAAGGGGGAAATATGTCAACACCACTTTTGAAACAGTATAGAGAAATAAAGGAAAAATATAAAGAAGAAATACTTTTTTTTAGATTAGGAGATTTCTATGAAATGTTTTTTGAAGACGCAGTTACAGCTTCTAAAGTTTTAGGGCTTACTTTGACTTCGAGAAATAAAGAAAAGGATAAAGATGTTCCTTTGGCAGGAATTCCATATCATAGTGCTAGTCAATATATAAATAAATTAGTAAATGAAGGATATAAAGTAGCAATATGTGAGCAAGTAGAAGATCCAAAAGAAGCCAAAGGTTTAGTTAAAAGAGAAGTAATAAAAGTAATAACTAAGGGGACAGTTATAGATGTAGATAATTTGGAAGCAAACAAGAACAACTATATAGCAAGTGTAGTAATAGAACAAGATAATGCATATATTTCATACATAGATATAACTACTGGAACTTTTAAAGCCTTTATAACAGATATTTCTAATATATTATCACTAATTTATAGACTAGATATTAAAGAATTAGTAATAACTAAATCAAATTATACTAAAATAGAGACTTCTTTATTAAATAGCGAAATAAGTATATCTATGGTTGATAAACCTAGAAATTCTGCTAGTTTTTTGTGTGATTATTTTGATATAGCATCATTAGATAGTTTTGGAATATTTGATAAGAATTTAATAGATTGTTGTGCCTCTTTATTAGACTATATATTAGAAAATCAGGTAAGCATTGATTTAAATATACCTAAAATTACATTATTACAAAGTGAAAATTATGCAGATATAAATATAACGACATCTAAGAATTTAGAATTAATTAAAAATGGTAGAGATAAAAGTTCATATGGAACATTACTTTGGATAATAGATAAGTGTAAAACTTCTATGGGAAGTAGACTTGTAAAAGAATATCTTAATTACCCATTAATGAATAAAACTGAAATTTTAAATAGACAAAAAGATATAAGTTATTTAATAGATAATATGATATTAAGAGATGATATTAGAGATGAATTAACTGATACTTATGATTTAGAAAGAATATTAAGTAAAATAATTTTTGGTAGTGAAAATGGAAAAGATTTAAGAGCTATATCTAAAACTCTGAAAAAATATATAAAGATATGTGAATTATGGCCTGAAAAATTTGAAGAAACTGATATAAGTTTTATGCAAGAATTAATTGATAAAATTGATAATTGTATAGTTGAAGATCCACCTTTTACTGTAAGAGAAGCAGGAATGATAAAAGAGGATTTTAATGAAGAAACAAAAGAATTAAATGACATATTGCATCATGGAAATAAATTTTTAATTAAAATAGAAACAAGAGAAAAAGAAGAAACGGGAATAAAAAATTTAAAAATAAAATATAATAAAGTTTTCGGGTATTTTATAGAAATAAGTAAATCTAATATATCAGAAGTTCCTGAAAAATATATTAGAAAGCAAACTTTATCAAATTGCGAAAGATATATAACAGAAGAACTTAAAATATATGAGGATAAGATAATAAATGCAAGAGCAAAATTAAATGATTTAGAATACAATATATTAAAGTCTTTATCAGAAGAAATAAAGGTATATAAAGATAAATTATCAGCATTAGCCAATATAGTATCATATATAGATGTTATGGCATCTTTTGCATATGTAAGTGTATCTAATAACTATGTTAAACCTACATTTAATGATAAAGATGAGATAAAAATATTAAATGGAAGACACCCTATAGTTGAAAAATTAATAACTAGTCAATTTATAGAAAATGATACATATTTTTCATATGGCAAAAGTTTTGTTATCTTAACAGGACCTAATATGGCTGGTAAATCAACATACATGAAACAAATTGCGTTAATATGTATTATGGCCCAAATAGGAATGTTTGTACCTGCTAAATCTGCAAGTTTAAGTATTATAGATAAGTTCTTAACTAGAATAGGTGCATCAGACGATATTTTGACAGGACAAAGTACATTTATGGTTGAAATGAGTGAAGTATCTAATATTTTAAATAATGCAACTAGCAAGAGTTTAATAATTTTAGATGAGATAGGTCGTGGAACATCGACGTATGACGGTTTATCGATAGCGTCAGCCATTTCTACATACATACATGATAAGATAGGTGCTAAAACTATATTTGCGACCCACTATCACGAATTAAATGAGTTAGAGCAAAGATATGAGCATATAGTTAATTATAGAATAGAAGTAGAAGAAAAAAATTCTAAAATTATATTTCTTCGTAAAATTTCAAAAGGTAGTGCTGATAAATCATATGGAAATTATGTTGCCAAATTAGCAGGTTTACCTAGTGAGATTTTAAGAGAATCTAAAAATTTATTACATAAATTAGAAAAAAGACAAATATTAATACAACAAAATGAAAATATAGGGCAGTTATCTTTATTTGATAATCCGAGTTATTTAGAATCTAAAGAAAATACAGAAGAAAAATTAAATATGTTAGAAAACTTAATCGAGGAAATAGAGGATATAGATATAAATAGCATGACACCATTAAAGGCTTTAAACACATTACAAGATTTAAAGCAATATATAAATGAAATGAAAAATCGAAAGGAATAATATGACAGGTAATGAATTAAGAAAAAGTTTTGTAGATTTTTTCGAATCTAAAAAACATAAACATTTTGAAAGTGCTTCTTTAATACCAGATGACAAAACTTTATTATTAACAGTAGCAGGTATGGTACCTTTTAAACCATTTTTCTTAGGAGAAAAAAAAGCACCATACAAAAGAATAACTACATATCAAAAGTGTATAAGAACTAATGATTTGGAAAATGTTGGAGTAACACCTAGACACCATACTTTTTTTGAAATGTTAGGAAATTTTTCTTTTGGAGATTATTTCAAAAAAGAAGCAATTTCTTGGTCATGGGAATATATAACAGAGCATTTAAAATTAGATAAAGATAGATTATGGATATCAGTACACCATACAGATGATGAAGCATATGATATATGGACTAAAGAAGTTGGAATATCGCTAGAAAGAATGGTTAGATTAGGCGATGAAGATAACTGGTGGGCAGCAGGACCTGTTGGTTCTTGTGGACCATGTAGTGAAATATATTATGACACACAAAATATGGGTGAGAATAATGAGGAAATAAATGCTAAACCAGGAGATGAAGGAGATAGATTCTTAGAAATATGGAATTTAGTGTTTACTGAATGGAATAGATTAGAAGATGGCTCATTAGTTCCATTACCTGAGAAAAATATAGATACGGGAGCAGGTATAGAGCGTGTTGCTTCTGTTGTTCAAGGTAAAAGTAATAACTTTGAAACAGATATTTTTGCCCTAATAATAAAAGATATTAAAAAAATATTAGAATTAAAAGATAATGAACAAGATACTAGTGTAAAAATAATAGCAGACCATATGAGAGCATGTACTTTCTTAATTTGTGATGGAGTAATTCCATCTAATGATGGTCGTGGTTATATACTTAAAAAGTTAATAAGAAGAGCATATGGTACTGGAAGCATAGCCAATAAAAAAATATTTAATAGTGGTGAAAGTTTCTTATATAAACTAGTAAATTCAGTAGTAGAAACTATGAAACAAGCCTACCCTGAATTAGTTGAAAAACAAAAATATATAGAAGAAATTATAAAAGATGAAGAAGAAAAATTTGCTAAAACTTTAAAATCAGGAACAGAGTTATTATTATCTAAAATAGAAAAAATAAAAGATAAAAAAATACCTAGTGAAATAACATTTAAACTATATGATACTTTTGGTTTTCCATTTGAACTTACTAAATTAGTATGTGAGAGTAAAGGTAAAATTGCAGATGAAAAAGAATTTAATTTAAAATTAGATGAACAAGTTGAAAGATCAAAAGGTGCAAGAGTAGTTTTAAGTGATATGATTAAAGATGAATTTATTGATAAATTCTATAAAGAACACGGAGAAACTAAGTTTACAGGTTATGAAACATTAGAAGATACTGCAACTATATTAAGTGTAGAAGAAACTAAAAATGGATTACAAATAATTTTAGATAAAACACCATTTTATTCAGCACAAGGTGGACAAGTAAGTGATAAAGGTATAATGTTTAATGATGATTTTAGTTCAGAAGTAATAGATATGGCTAAAAAATCAGATATATTTATGCACTATATTAAAATCAATAGTGGAAATGTACCAAAGCTTGGAGACAAAGTTAATCTTAAAGTAGATAAAGTATTTAGAGCAGGAACTATGAGAAATCATACTGCTACACATATATTACATAAAGCAATAAAAGAAGTTTTAGGAGATCATGTAAATCAAGCAGGTTCATTAGTTTATGATAAAGGACTTAGATTTGATTTTACATATAATAAAAAACTAGATGAGAAAACTATTAGAACTATTGAAAGAAGAGTTAATGAAATTATACAAAATAATAATAGGGTAGAAGTAACTTATACAACACAAGAAAAAGCAGATGAAATGGGAGTTATTGCTTTATTTGGAGAAAAGTATAAAGATACAGTAAGAGTAGTAGATATAGTTGACTATTCAGCAGAACTTTGTGGTGGAACACATTGTCCACATACAGGACTTATAGGTTCATTTTATATATTATCAGAAGAATCAAAGGCTTCTGGTATTAGAAGAATAGAAGCAATAACAGGTGTAGCAGCTTATGAATATTCAGTAAAAAATATGAAAACTATATATGATTTAAGTCAAGAATTAAAAGTTGAGCAAAGTAATCTTTTAAGTGGTGTACAAAAACAAAAAGAAACTATTAAAGATTTAGAAAATGAAATTGAAAGTTTAAAACAAAAATTAATAGATTCAGAATTAGATGATATACTAAAAGATTATGAAGAGTATAATGGAATTAAGATTTTAGTTAAAGAATTAAAAGTAGAAAGTTCTAATTTAAAAATTATTTTAGATAAAGCAAAAGAAAAATTAGATAATGCAGTAATACTATTTGCAGCTAAATCAGGAGATAATTTAGTATTTGTTTCAGGTGTAACTAATGAATTAACTAAGAAATATAAGGCGGGAGAAATAGTTAAATTTGCATCTAATATTGCAGGTGGTAATGGTGGTGGAAGACCAGACTTTGCACAAGCAGGAGCAAAAGATATAACTAAATTAGGAGAATCATTAAATAAAACATTAGAGTTTATTAAGGGAAAATAATGAAAAAATATATAGGACTAGATTTAGGAGATGTAAGAATAGGGGTTGCTAAATGTGACCCATTAGGTATTTTAGCTACAAGTTTACTAGTCATAAATAGAGAAAAAGAAGATGCAATAAAAAAAATATTAGAAATATGTGCTGATGAAGGGACATATAAATTGGTAGTAGGTAAACCTTTAAGATTAAGTGGTGCAAGTGAAATACAGGTAGAAAAAGTAGAGAAATTTATAAACGAATTAAAAGAAAAAGATGCTCGTATAGAAGTAAATTATATTGATGAAAGATACACTACCAAAGAAGCAGAATATTATTTAAGAAATTTTTCAAAAAAAAATGGTAAACAAAAAAGACAAGTTGTAGATATGATAGCGGCAACCATAATATTACAAACGTTTTTAGATGGTTTAAAATAGAAAAATTGAAAATAAATATCAAAATAAATAAGGGTAAATGAAAAGAATTTACTCTTTTTTCTTGAAATAAAACTTATTAGGGAATATAATAGAAGTATAGTGAATTTAAAGGAGAGATGAATGAGAAAAATAATAGAAGGTATAGAAGTATCTAAAATAAGGCAAATTGCATTAAAAATGAGAGATTTTAAAGATGGTATAGATTTTACAATAGGAGAACCTAGTCAAGACATTCCACAAATTATTAAGGATGAAATGATAGACAAAATAAAAAATGTAAAAATAGGTTATTCAACAACTGGTGGAATGATAGAATTAAGAGAAAAGATTGCTAAATATTATAATAAATATTTTGGATCAAATTATGATATGAAAAATTGTATAATAACAATAGGTGCAACAGAAGGTATAGCGGTTTTTTGTAGAGCCGTATTAGAAGAAAATGATGAAGTATTAGTTCCGCTTCCGGCTTACCCAGGTTATGAACCTAATATTTTAATGGAAGGTGCAAAACCAGTATATATAGACACTAAAGATAATGGGTTTAAAGTTACTGCAAAAATGTTAGAAGACAATATTACAGATAAAACAAAGGCAATAGTTTTAACTTATCCAAATAATCCTACAGGAGTTTGTTTAAGTGAGAAAGAAATGGACAAAATAGCAGATGTTATAAGAAAAAATAATGTGTATCTTTTATGTGATGAAATATATGCAGCATTAGCATTTGAAAAATTCCACTCTATTGCTAAATATCAAGATATAGAAGACAAGGTAGTAATTATTAGTGGATTTTCTAAATCACATTCTATGACAGGTTATAGAATAGGTTACATGTTATCAAGTAGTAAAAATATTGCTAATTTAATAAAAGCAAGTCAATATACTACAACAGGAACTGCCACACTATCACAATATGGAGCAATGGTAGCCCTTGAAAAATGTTTAGATAGAAGTGAAGTAATAAAACAAAATAAAGAAAGAGTAGATTATATGGTAAAAGGTCTTGAAAAATTAGGCTTTAGTGTTATAAAACCTGAAGGAGCATTTTATGTTTTCGCATCATACTCTAAAATTTCAAATAAAGACTCACTTAGTTTTTGTACAGAAATACTAGAAAATACACATGTAGGTATAGTTCCTGGAATTTGCTTTAATGTAGAAGGGTATGTAAGATTATCTGTTATAAAAGATATACCTGAATTAGATGAAGCTTTAAATAGATTAGAAAAATATTTTAAGGGAATATAATGGAAAGTTACATTATATTAGCAATTATAGGACTAATAGGCTTAGTAGGTAAAAATAAAATACTTGTTTATTCAGCATTAACCTTAATAGCATTAAAATTAATTCCATATAGTAATAAATATTTACCAGATATTAAAGTTAATGGTTTAAAAATTGGAATATTTATAATAACTGTAAGTGTTTTAGTGCCTATCGCAACAGGTAGTATAGGATTAAATGAAGTAATATTAACTTTGAAGAAAAAAGAGGGAATAATAGCATTAATAGTTGGTGTAATAGCTTCTATAATAGCAACTAAGGGTATACACCTACAATTAATTGAACCAGAAATAGTATTATTTGTATCTCTTGGAGTGGTTGCAGGAGTAGCATTTGTAGGTGGAACACCAGTTGGTGCAATAGTTGCCAGTGGTTTAACTTATATAGTACTAAAAATAGTGGAAAAGGTGATTTAAAATGAATGAAACTTTATTAGAAAGATTTGTAAGATACACTAAAATTAATACAAGATCTTATGAGAGTAATAATACAGTACCAACTTCAAAGGAACAAGAAGAATTTTTATTTATGCTTAAAAAAGAATTAGTTGATTTAGGCTTAGAAAATATACATATTACTAAAGGATGGTTTTTAACAGCCACACTTCCAAGTAATATGGATAAAAAAGTTCCTAATATTGGATTTATAGCACATGTAGATACTGCTGATTTTAATTCAATAGGAATTAAACCTAATGTAATAGAAAATTATGATGGAAAAGATATAGTTTTAAATAAAAAAGAAAATATAGTTATGACAGTAGAAAAATTTCCTAATTTAAAAAACTATATAGGAAAAACATTAATAACTACTGATGGGACAACTTTATTAGGTTCAGATGATAAATCAGGAATAGTAGCAATATTAGATGCTATAGTATATTTAATTAAACATCCTGAAATAAAACATGGAGAAATTAGAATAGCCTTTGGTCCAGATGAAGAGATAGGTAGGGGTGCAGATACTTTTGATGTTAAAGATTTTAATTGTGAATTTGCTTATACTTTAGATGGTGGACCATTAGGAGAATTAGAATATGAAAGTTTTAATGCTGCACAAATAGAATATGATATTACTGGTATTTCAGTACACCCAGGAACTGCTAAAGATCAAATGGTAAATTCTCAATTAATAGCTAATGAAGTAATTAGTATGTTCCCTAAAGATGAAGTTCCTGAAAAAACTGATGGTTACGAAGGTTTTTATTTATTACATAATATGGAAGGTAGAATAGAAAAAACTACTATGACATATATAATAAGAGATCATGATAAGAAAATCTTTGAACAAAGAAAAGCATTTTGTGTAGAAGTTGCTAATAAAATCAAGAAAAAATATGGAAATATAATAACATATAATATGTTTGATCAATACTATAATATGGGTGATTTAATAAAAAATGATATGCGTAGTGTTGAACTAGCCAAAAAGGCTATGGAAAATCTTAATATAAAACCAGATATAAAACCTATAAGAGGTGGAACTGATGGTTCTAAGATAACATTTATGGGTCTAATGTGTCCTAATTTATTTGTAGGTGGAGAAAATTTCCATGGACAATATGAAATAGCATGCTTAGAAGATATGTTAAAGGCAAGAGATGTAGTTCTTGAAATTATAAGATTAAATAGTAAATAATTAAAAAGGGGGATATCTATAATATGTTAATTAGAAGTAAAAGAGTGTGGACAGCTAATCAATTTTTGGCTTGTATAATAGAAGTAGAAAGTAAACAAATAAAAAGAATAATGCCTTATGATGAAAATATAAAAGTTGATTATGATTTTGGGAATAATAGAGTATTACCAGGATTTATAGATGTTCATACACATGGAGCAGTTGGATTTGATACTAATGACGCAAATGAGCAGGGTCTTCGTACTTGGACTAAGTATTTACCATCAGAAGGTGTTACAGCTTTTTGTCCAACAACAGTTACACAAACAGAAGAAGTTTTAACAAAAGCATCAGAAAATGTAATTAAAGTTAGAAAAGAAGGTTATGAGGGTGCAACTATATTAGGAATTAATTTTGAAGGGCCTTTCTTAAATGTTAAACATAAAGGTGCTCAACCTGAACATTGCATAGTAAAACCAGATATTGAAAAATTCAATAGATTTCAAAAAGCTTCTGATGGCTTATTATTAATAATTACATTAGCAGTAGAAAAAGATACTGACTATGAAATGACTAGAGAATTATCTAAAAATGGAGTTATTATTAGTGTAGGTCATAGTGCTGCTACATATGAAGAAACAGTTATGGCCTTTGCTAATGGTGCTAGACTTATGACACATACATTTAATGGGATGACAGGATTACACCAAAGAATGGCAGGGCAAGTAGGTGCTTCAATGAGAGTAAGAGATACTTTTGCTGAAATAATTTGTGATGGAATACATGTTAAACCTGAAGTTTTAAATGTATACTTTAATTCTAAAGGCGCTAGTCATGCTGTTATGGTTAGTGATTCAATATCTGCTAAGGCTTGTGGAGAAGGAGAATATTATTTAGGTGGAGAAAGAGTATTTATTTCTCCAGATGGTAGTGTTCATAGAGCAAGTGGAACATTAGCTGGATCAACTTTAAGAATAATAGATGCTTTGAAAATAAGTGTTGTTGATGCACTAATTCCATTTGATGCAGCTATTAATGCATGTACCTTAAATCCTGCAAGATTACTTAGAATAGACGATAGAAAGGGGATGATAAGGGCTAACTATGATGCTGATATAGTTATTATAGATGATAGCTATAATGTATTAAAAACTATGGTAATGGGTAAATTTGAATATAGTAAATAATAGATTTATATAAAGAACATTTATTGAAAAAATGTATATAAATATTTTTGAGATAGGTTTTTTTTATGAAATGCACCTGAACACTCACGACTTTAGTCGTGAGATGAAAGGTGCTTTTTCATATGTAATGTGAAAAACAAAAATATATATAAATAGTATATTCAAATTTACCCATTACCATAGTTTTTAATACATTATAGCTATCATCTATAATAACTATATCAGCATCATAGTTAGCCCTTATCATCCCCTTTCTATCGTCTATTCTAAGTAATCTTGCAGGATTTAAGGTACATGCATTAATAGCTGCATCAAATGGAATTAGTGCATCAACAACACTTATTTTCAAAGCATCTATTATTCTTAAAGTTGATCCAGTTAATGTTCAACTTGCTCTATG
>NZ_LOQI01000060.1 GCF_001517915.1 Oceanivirga salmonicida
GTATATTTTCTATTATTACTCTTAACTAAATTTATAGTACTGTCTAATTTTGTTTTATTTGAGAATACTAAATCTTTTGCAAAAAAATCAGTCTTTTTATATACAAAATCAACAGTTGTATTAATTATATTTACTTTTTCATCAAATTTAGTTTTAGCATTATTTATTGGATTTAATAAATAAATACCTTCATGCCCTAGTCTTATATTAAATTTTATTTGATCTATTTTTTCATGTTCATGATCTAAAACTTCATAAAATTCATGACCTCTATTTTTTTCAGTATTATAGTCATAAGTAAGACTTAAACTATTTTTAAAATTATTTTTTTCATTTAAATTATTTACTTGTAAACCGTTATATAAATAACCTGTTAAAACTGTGTTTTCATCCAAAGCATATTTTAGATAAGTTCTATTTTCAACTAGTGTTGGAATATAGAAATCATATGTTGTAAATTTAGGCTTAACTGTTAAAGATAAATTCTTTTTAAAAAGATGAGTATGATCTACATCTAAAACTATACTATTATGATATCTTCTCTCATCTCCATTATATGAAAATGGAAATAATGTTAATTTTACATTTGAATATTTATTTGGCTTATAAAATATTCCTAATTTAAGTTGTAAGTCATCAGTTTCTTTTACTGGTTTAGTAGAAATAGCATTTTCTAACCCCAAAGTATTTGGGTCATGATGGTGTTCATGATCTTTTTCAAAAATACTATGTTCATGTCCAAATAATGTATCATCATGTTCATGTGGAGAATGAAAATGATCTTTACTTAAATGTATAATATCGGTAGATGGTGTTTCATAATTATTACCTTTTTTTTCTAATTCAAAACCTTTTCTAAAATCTTCAATTAATCCCTCAGGTTTTGTTTTTACATGTCTATACACTTCATTACTTTCTTTTATATCTCCTCTTTCTCCCCTAACTTTAAAAAAATATACGAATTTATCTCTATGAGTTCTGATTTTCAAATCTATAGGAATATATTTAATCGATAAATTTTGTCCATTAAAATAGTTTGTGTCTACACTTGATTTCATGTCAAAATGAACAGTTTTACTAACTTTTGCATTTGATAAAATTGACAAGAAAAATGCAAACAAAATTAATTTTTTTTTCATTTTATTACCCCCTTTTATTTTATTACTATAACAACTATATATAAAAAATAAATAAATAGCAATAGCTCTAAATCGGTTATTTTTTAGTTATTTTTTTCATTTTATATTTTAAGACTTAAATTTATTAACTTCATATTATTTCAATATTTTTAGTTATTTTTCAGTTATAAAAAAATGCTAACTACAATATAGTCTTATAATTAGCATTTTCATATTCTTAATTCTTAATTTTTACTTCTTAAATTCAAATCTTTCTTTATTGTCTATCAATTTTCTTTCAGTTAAGTTACCTGC
Source organism: Oceanivirga salmonicida (assembly GCF_001517915.1). Classification (NCBI taxonomy): domain Bacteria; kingdom Fusobacteriati; phylum Fusobacteriota; class Fusobacteriia; order Fusobacteriales; family Leptotrichiaceae; genus Oceanivirga; species Oceanivirga salmonicida. The sequence continues at coordinate 1,434 of NZ_LOQI01000060.1, forward strand.
AAATTTCATTAATTGACTAAACATTTTATCTGCATCTTTTTTAACCATTGAAGTTTTTTCAGCAAATATCTTATTCGCATATTGTTCTGCTTCTTTTTTACTCATTTGTGATATTTTCTTATCTTCTTCTTTTTGTTTAGCTATAAAATCTTTTTCCATACCAGACCAATGTTTTCTTATACCTGGAGTATAGAAATCTCTATTTTCTCTTGCTACTATGTGTAATGATTTCATTGCCCAGTATATTGAATTTGGTTCATATTCATTATTATCAACACGATATGTCATAGGCACTTTTGATATATTTTCATAAAATGGAACATAAACTGAATGTTCCGCTGTTCCCATAGATAACCACATAACACTTAATTTGTCTTTTCTCATTTGTATAACATGAGATTCAAGTGTTGATTCATCACCTATTGGTCTTACTTTTCCTTTATTTTTTGCTATATTAGCATCAAATTCAGTTCCTTCATATCTATATCTTAAAAAATTCATAACGTCTTCAACTGATATTTTTTTATCTGGTTTTCTAAATAATTCATAAGTTGCATTTTCATCATATTTTACTGGTGAAGATGGAGTAAAATAATTTTGTCCTTGTTGTATTCTCACTACATTATATGGACTATTTTCTTCTCTATAAGTTAAAGCTAAATGGAATTTACCATTTTTACCATTTTTTGCTAATTTATGTTTTTTTGGTAAATTTTCAATATCTTTTGATGCTATAACATCTTTGTCATTGAAATTATAATTTCCTAAATAATATGCATTAGGAAAAACTGCATATGAATCATCAGGAACTTTTACTGCAACATATTGATGACCTGTGTATATTTCCATATACCACATTTCATTTTTGTCAGCAACAACTAATATATTCCCTTCTCCTGCTCCAACTTTATCAATTATGTTTGCAATAATTTTAATACCATCTCTTGCATCTTTAGCACTCATTAAAATTAATGATGCCATATCAGGTTCTGTTATTCCACCTTTAACATATGGATCATGTTTTAAAATTGCATCATTAGCATTTGCTGAAACTGTCGTTGAAGCAGACACACCATTTTCATTAAATCCTGCTTCTCCAAACACTCCACCTGATGGATCAGAATCAGGTAATATAGAATATTTTAATGTTTTTCTTGGCATTGGCCACTTAAACCCTGTATCTGGATTAACAAACATTTCTCCCCTTTTATGAATTGCCGGTTTCATAATAACAAACTTTTTCGGATTTACTCCCTTTAAATCTTCATTTCTAGCACTTATCATTGAACCATCTACTGTTGCATTTTTACCTGCAATAAATGCTGTACAAGCTATTGCATATACTGCTGCAACAAACATACCAATTGTTAGCATAGTTTTTTTCACTTTAATCACTTCTCCTAAAAAATGGGATACAATTGCAAATACAAGTTGTACCCCTTAAATTATTAAATTTTATAAAATAATCATTGCTAGTGTAAGGATTATAATATTTAATACAAATATTATTCCTACTAACTTCATAACCCATTTAATATATGTTGAAAATTCTATTTTAGCAGTTGATAATCCACCCATAACAACACCTGAAGTTGGAGTTATTAAGTTTATTAATCCACATGCTCCTGAGAATATCATTATCATAACTTCTGGACTGTAACCTAATTTAGCAGCCAATGGTCCCATTATAGGCATTGAAACTCCTGCTAATCCTGAAGTTGATGGTATTAAGAATGATAATACCATATATAGTAAGTAAGATGCTGGTGCAAATATATATGCTTGTAATCCAGACAATCCTGATGATGCTACATTTAATATATATTTATCTAAATAAGTTGCTTGCATTAATACAGAAACTCCACGAGATAATGCAATTACTAATACAACTGATAATATGTCAGCAGCACCTGCCATAAATGAATCAACTGTTTCTTTTTCACTAAATCCATTTATAACTGCTATTACTATACCTGCAAAAGTAAACCACATAGATAATTCTCCAAAATACCATTCTCCTAATGAAGTTCCTGTTAAATATGATGACCATCCTTCAAATATATGAATATCATATTCTCCCCAAGCAATTAATGATAAAATCATTATTACAAATGTGAATGCGAATACTACCAATGTGAACTTCTGTCTTCCCGTAAATTCAGTATTTTCAAAATTTACATGTCCAAAAGATTTTTTCATATCTTCTTGTTCTTGTAATGATAAGAATATAGAACCTTTATCAGCTTTAACTTTTTTAGCGTATCTCATTACATATATAGTTGCTGCTATTAATGAAGTAATCCATAATATTACCCCTAATAACATTACTTTACCATTACTAACTTCTATACCAGTAGCATTAATTGCTCCCATAGCAACTCCTGTCGCAAATGGATTAACAGTAGAACCTAAAACCCCTACTCCTGCTCCTAATAAGATAGTAGCAGCACCTACTAAACTATCAAATCCTGCCGCAACCATAGTAGCACATATTAAACTATAAAATGCTATTGTTTCTTCTGCCATACCATATGTAGATCCTCCAATAGAGAATAATGTCATAAGTATAGGTATTAAAATTATTTCATTTCCTTTTAATTTTTTTACTAATGCTGCTATACCTGCATCTAATGCACCAGTTTTAGTAACTATACCTAAAAATCCACCTAGTAATAGTACGAATACACATACATCTACTGCATCCTTAAATCCATTAAATGGAGCCATAAATACTGTTGCTAATGTTGCTGGAACAACTCCATCTACTACACTTGAATTTTCACTTATCATTTCAGCAGTTACACCTTCTGATAATCTAGGTAGTAAATAAGTTAATATTGCTATTATTATTAATAGTATAAATATTATTGAATATGCCGATAATGATTTACGCTCTTTTTTATTGCTCATACACTTATCCTCTTTTCTATTTTTTTATTACTGTACCTGTTTCTCCCTTTAATGCTATGCTAGCATTTTCAAGTGAAGTTATTATTGCTTCCCCATTAGAATTATTAACAAATTCTAAACAAGCTTCAACTTTAGGTAACATTGAACCTTTTGCAAAGTGTCCTTCTTCTATATATTTGTTTGCTGTATTAACATCTAATACATCTAATTCTTGTTGATTAGGTTTATTGAAGTTTATACATACTTTATCTACTGCAGTTAATATTACTAATTTATCTGCATTTAAGTCTTGGGCTAATTTAGCACTTGATTTATCCTTATCAATTACTGCATCTACACCTTTTAAACCATTTTCAGTTTGTATAACAGGTATACCACCACCACCAACAGTGATTACTATATTACCTGCTTCAACTAATTGTTTAACTATTTTTAATTCTACAATTTCAATAGGTTTAGGTGAAGCCACTACTCTTCTATAACCACGACCTGCATCTTCAACAAATGTAAATCCTTTTTCTTTTATTATTTCATCTGCTTGTTCTTTATTATAGAACATTCCAATAGGTTTAGTTAAATTTTTAAATGCTGTGTCATTTTTATCAACTAATACTTGTGTTACTATTGTTGCTACTTCTCTATCTAAGTTTTCTTTTTTCAACTCTTCTCTTATTGCTTGTTGAAGATGATAACCTATATAGCCTTGACTCATAGCACCACACTCTGCAAAAGGCATATATGGAGTCTTAACTTCTCCATTTGCTGCATAATCCATTGCTAAGTTTATCATACCTACTTGCGGTCCGTTTCCATGTCCTATTATTACTTCATGTCCCTCTTTGGCCATAGAAACTATAGCTTTAGCAGTACTTTTAACTAATTCTAGTTGTTCATTAGGGTTTTTACCTAATGCATTTCCTCCTAAAGCTATAACCAATCTATATTTTTTCATTTATTATTTTAATGTTGCATACATAACTGCTTTTATTGTATGCATTCTATTTTCAGCTTCATCGAAGACTTTTGATTGAGGGCTTTCAAATACTTCGTTTGATACTTCCATTTCAGGTATTCCGAATTTATCATTTATTTCTTTACCAATAGTTGTATTTAAGTCATGGAATGATGGTAAGCAATGTAAGAATATTGCTTCATCTTTCGCATATGACATAGCTTTTTTATTAACTTGGTAAGGTTTTAATAATTTAATTCTTTCTTCCCATACTGAATCTGGTTCTCCCATAGATACCCATATGTCAGTATAAATTACATCAGCATCTTTACAACCTTTTGAAACTGATTCTGTAAATGTTAGACTTCCACCATTTTGTTTTGCGATTTCTTTACATTTAGCAATTAAACTAGCTTCAGGTTTTAATTCTTTTGGTCCACATGCTGTAAAGTTTAATCCAAGCATTGAACAAACAACCATTAATGAGTTAGCAACATTATTTCTAGCATCTCCCATAAATGTAAAGTTTAATCCTTTAAGATATCCAAAGTTTTCTTCTATTGTTAACATATCTGCTAACATTTGAGTTGGATGATATAAATCAGTTAAACCATTCCATACAGGTACTCCTGCATATTTTGCTAGTTCTTCAACTAATACTTGGCTAAATCCTCTGTATTCTATACCATCATACATTCTTCCTAATACTCTTGCTGTATCTGCTATACTTTCTTTTTTACCCATTTGTGATGAACCCGGATCTAAGTAAGTTACTCCCATTCCTAAATCCATTCCAGCTACTTCAAAAGCACATCTTGTTCTTGTAGAAGTTTTTTCAAATAGTAAAACTATATTTTTTCCTTCTAAATATTTATGTGGTGTTCTAGTTCTTTTTAATTCTTTAAATTGTCTAGATAGCTTTAATAAATCTCTAACTTCTTCTGATGTGAAGTCTAATAGTTTTAAAAAACTCTTTCCTTGTAAATTTTTTGGCATGTTTAATTTTCCTTTCGCTTTTTAATTTTTATATATTTTTATTAGTCTTCTCTAACAAGTGGCATTGACATACATCTAGGACCTCCACGTCCTCTTGATAATTCAGCACTTGGCATTTCTATAACATTAATTCCATGTTCTCTTAATAAAGCATTAGTAACTTCATTTCTGTCATAAACAATAACTGTTCCTGGAGCTATACATAATGTATTAGAACCATCATTCCATTGTTCTCTTTCGGCAACTATTCTATCTCCACCACCACAAGGTATTAATATTGCTTTTCTACCTATATGTTTAGTTAAGATTTCTTCTAGTGTTCCTATATGTTCAGTAACTTTAACATTATCTCCATCTCTTGTTAATTCAAACACTCTTAATGTTCCAAGTATTCCTGGGTGAACACTAAATTTGTCATGGTCTATTTGAGTAAATACTGTATCTAAGTGCATAAATGCTCTTGAAACAGGTATATCAAATGCTAATATTGTTTCTATATGTGAATTTTTTTCATCAAATAATAAATTTTTTGCAACAAGATCTATAGCACCAGCTTCTGTTCTTTGAGAAATACCGATTGCTAAAACCTTATCGTTAATATTTAATACATCCCCACCTTCAATATGGAAAGGATTAGTTCTATCATAGAACATTGTTAATTTCCCCTTATAATCTGGGTGATAATGGAATACATAATAAGCATAGATTGTTTCTCTATTTCTTGTTACAGAGTACATTCTATTTAAGATAACACCATTTTGAACTGATGCAAATGGGTCTCTTGTAAAGTATAAATTTGGCATAGGATCTAGTATAAGTTCAGTTGGATCTTCTAAATGACTTACTAAATCACATCGTTCTATACTTAATTCAGAGTAATTAACACCTTCCATAGTCTTCAATACCATTTCTTTAGTGTCTTTATAGCTCATGAATAAGTCAAGAAGTGCCTTTTTATGACTCTCAAGTTTTACGCCTCCTTCATCAATAAATTGTTTCAAGAATTGAATCTTCAATTCCTCTGATGTATCTAGTGTTTGTGCCACTAAATCTTCTAAGTAAACTACTTCTATTCCATTTTCTCTCAAAATTCTTGCGAACTCATCATGTTCTTTTTGAGCAACTTTCAAGAATGGAACATCGTCAAATAATAGTCTTTCTAATGAATCTGGTGTTAAATTTAATAATTCATTACCAGGTCTGTGTAGTAAGACTTTTTTTAATGTTTTGATTTCACTTCTTACGTTAATCATAACTATACCTCCTAATTAAAATTTATACTATATTTTAACATGATTTTTGAAATAAGCAATAGCATTTCCAAAAAAAAACAGGTATTTAAAACATTATAAATACTAAAAAAATTAAATATAACGGTTTTAATAATATTAAAAAAAGCAATTAAAACTTTTTTGTTTAATTACTTTTGTTAATTTATTTAAAATTTCACACCTATTGAAGCTGAAACAGTTCCAATTGGTTTAAGTTTAAGTTCACCTATTTTATTTCTTTCTAATATACCTCTTACTCCTAATTCTATATTAGTTGTAAATGCCTTATAGTCTAATCCTAATACATATTCTGTTCCTACTGCTAATGCATTTCCAAATTCAAATTTAGACTTAGACTCACCTGATATTATATATTCTTTTTGCCTTATTTGTAATACATTTCCTATTAAAAGTTTTAATCCTTGCCTAACAGATATATTATTACCTGCATTTACTTTTAATTGTGGTATTACATATGACAATGAGTAAAAATCCGTCTCAAATTTACCACTAGTAATACTTTTTATATCTAATTCTAATAATCCACCACTAGTTATAATAAAACCTAAATTTTTTCCTGATACTATATTCCAAGCATGATCAAATTCTATCTTGGCATTAGGAACTGTTGAAACATTTTTACCTGAAATCGTAGTTTCAGTAACATATGTTAGACCGCCACCTATTCTATATGAATAATAATTATTGGAGTCATTTCCATCATTAGAAAATGTAATCAAATTTAATATTATTGTAATAAATATAAGTGCAATTTTTTTCATTTTTATCTCTCTACCTCCTAACTATTTTAAAACTAACATTTCTACATCTTTGGCTATCATCATTTCTTCATCAGTTCTTATTCTATAAATTCTGACACTTGATTCTGGAAGTGATATATCTCCATCTTCTCTTAATTTATTTTTTTCTTCATCTAACAAAATATTTAATGCTTTTAATTTTTCACAAACTTTTAATCTAGTTTCAGGAGAATTTTCTCCTATTCCGCCTGTAAATACTATTGCATCTATTCCTTCTAATTCTACAAAATAACTACCTATATATCTTGAAACTCTATTTGAATACATATCAAATGCAAGTACAGATTTTTCTTCTCCTTCTAACATTAATCTAGTCATTTCTCTATTGTCAGAACTTCCACATATTCCAACCATACCAGATTTTTTATTTAAAATATTAAATACTTCATCTAAACTATAACCTTTTTCAACTAAAAATTTCACTATACTTGTATCTATGTCTCCACTTCTAGTTCCCATAGGTATTCCTGATAAAGGGGTAAATCCCATACTTGTATCAATAGACTGATTATTTCTAACCGCTGTTATAGAAGCCCCATTACCTAAATGACAAACTATTATTTTACTATCTTTTTTATTTAGCATTTCATTTGCTATTTTACTAACATATTTTACAGAAGTTCCATGAAATCCGTATTTTCTAATTCCATATTTTTCGTAAAATTCATATGGTATAGTATATAGGTATTTTTCTTTTTTTATAGTGTTATGAAATGCTGTGTCAAACACTGCTATATTTTTTTTGTTTGGCATTAGTTTCATACATAATTTTATACCTTTTATATTGGCAGGATTATGTAATGGTGCTAAATCTTTTATTTTTTCTAATTCTTCTATTATTTCATCAGTAACTATAACTGCATCTTTAAATTTTTCTCCACCATGTACAACTCTATGTCCTATTGCATCAATCTTATCTAATTCTATTAAAGAAATTACAAATTTCAAAGCATCTTCATGATTTTCAAAATATTTCATTTCATCTTTTACTTTAATTTCTTTAATATTATCTACATAACTATACATAGAATCTTTTTTAGTGATTCTTTCGCAAATACCTTTTAATAATACTGATTTTTTCAAAGTATCTATTACTTGAAATTTCATTGACGAACTACCACTGTTTAATACTAATATTATCATTACTTCCTCCCTTAATTTAGAAAACTCTAACTTAATAAGGTTAGAGTTTTTATATCTCATTATTAAGTATACTATAATTTTAATATATTTCAAGTCCTAGATATTTATTTTTTTTTCATTCTATTTTTTATTTTATCTAATATTTTAGAATATTTTTTAGATTTCATACTTGGAAATGCTTTTAAAATTCTCTTATATTTATTATAGAATTTCTCTATCATTTCATTTTTAGTGTCTTGATATTTTAATACTCCAGTTGTAATTTTTTCGCCCATTCCATCTGAAATTTTTTGTATATTTTTTTCTATATTATCTAATTCTTGTAAATTTTTATCTATTCCAATAACTTGTATGATGGTGATTACAAAATCAACTATCATCATAATACCGAATATTATTATAAATACAAGAATAATTCTTTTAGGTACTGCTTTATAAATATTA
>NZ_LOQI01000061.1 GCF_001517915.1 Oceanivirga salmonicida
AAAAAAGCTAGAATTTATCAATATTTTTGATATTTCTAGCTTTTTTCAACATTAAACATATAATTTTATAATACCTAAATTCATTAATTATAATATATTTTATTTTTTATTATATTTTACAATAATTACAAAAATAAAAATGACCTCTAACTTGTTTTTTTATTTTAAGCCACTTTAGTAAATATTTTTGATTTTGGTGCATAATTTATTGATGCTCCATAATAATTTTTAATTAACCATATCTACTACTTTTAAAAATGTTTTATAAATGTTTCTGTCTATTACATTTTCATAGGCTAAAATTTCTAAATTCATTTCATAATAAATTGGATCAGAACCTTTACATTTTTCATTTACTCTTATATCTACCTCGTATCTTTGATTTTTCTTATTCTTTCTATTGCTTTATTTTTTTTTACCTAATGATAATAACATGTATATATCTATAATTATTCTTTTTAAAAAATCTATAATATTAAAAGGATCTAAATATTTTATTTCAAAATCTCCATAATAACCGTAATCATTAAATTCTATATACTCTTCATAATATTCCAAATATATTTCTTTACTTTTTATTAATTTAACTTTTTCAGCTATTACATCCATTTCTATAATATCTAAATATTCTTTTTCTTTTTTCAGTACTTTCAAAAATGCATCTCTTTTATTAGATTTTACAAGTTTTGCTTGTAATAGTATAAACTCATTTTTTTCTACCTCATTCATACTATCTAATATTAAATTTACTTCTTCTAAAAATCGCATATTTCTCCATTCTAATTAATACATATGACATAGCATTAATTACTCAAATTATATTATCTTCAACTTTATATAATACAAAGTTCTTATAAAAGTTTATGTATCTGTTATTTAATATCAATTAGAGTTTGATATTCTTTTAATTTTCTCCTAAAAGTTCTTTTAATAAACTTAGAAATTTTTTTGAATTTTTTCTTCATTCTCACATTTTTCAAATTTTAATTCATTATCTATATCTTTTAATTCTTCTTTTGTTATTTTTATGATATTATTAAAAAAGCTTTTTAATTTCTCATTTTTAACTAATTTATCTGTATTTTTGTCATAAAAACTCCTAATTGGAATTGCCATTATTTCATATGATATATCATATAAATTCATTTTTTTACCAATTTTGCAAAATTTTCCTTTGAATAAATTTTATCTTGAATTTCCATATTTTCATTAATTTCTACCATACACAGTCTATCATTAAACCAACTAGCAACTTTATTTTCATTTAAATTTTCTAAATGATCAACATACCATTCACCCCAATAACCACCACCTTTATCTTCTTTTGACTTACTTGTTAATAGTAGTACTGGACTTACTAAAATTTTATCATATTTAAATTCTAACATATTATAAACTTTTATAAATTTATTAATTGACAAATATTTCATTCCAATAATTATTTATAATGTAATTAACTATTTTTCTCACCACTTGTTATATAAAAATTCAATGCTCCAATTTTAAATTCTTTGTTTACAATTTCAAGAGTTTTAGCTATATCTACTATCGCTACTGCAACTTTATCATAATCTAAACTGAAAAGGACTTGTCCTAATCCGTATTGTTCTATCAAATCATCCAACTCTTGCATATCTATGAATGTTAATTCCGATTCAAATACTAATACTCCCTCAATTCCAAGTTCATACAAAAAACTATATCCTTCTCCTAATTTTTTAACTACATAATCTGGAGCATTTTTTAATGAAATTCCTAATTCAACTTGAAAAACATTTGAACCTACTATTCCTCTAGTTACTTTCAAATTTCCTTTTTTAGTTGATAACATTATATATTCTAGACCTTTTTTAGTTTTTTTGTATAATTTTTCATCAAAATATTCAAATTCATCATTTTCAATATTGAAACAATCTAAATTATCTAATTCATCCTCATCATCATAGAAAATATCTTTCATATATCTTCCTTTTTCTTCAAATAAAGCCCAATCTAATTTATTTTTTAATCTTTTTTTAGTTTCTTTATTCATATTAATATTTGTACTTTTTATTTCTAATACTTTTAAATTTTCTAGTTCCTCTAAACTTTCTAAATCACCATCTACATCTACAAAATCTAATACAAGTTCATTTAAATTTTCAAGTTTTTTTAAATATTTAATATTTCCTTCAGTATTTAATCCTTCTAAAGATAATTTTTTTAAATTAATTAAATTACTTAAATCTTTTGTATTCCCTTCTATATTTCCACCTAATAAATGAAGAGTCTCTAAACTAGGTAATTTATTTAAATCTTTATGTCTTCCTTTAAAATATAAAGAAAAATTTTTGAAAAGTTTTAAATTTTTAAAATTTATTAAATCTTTTACATTTCCACTTAAATTAAATGACGTTTCCAGTTCCACTAAATCTAAATCTTTAATACTAGATATTTCTCCTTTTATATCAGTTCCAGATAAATTTAATTTTTTTAAATTTTTTAATTTTTTTAAATCTGCTACATCTCCTTTAATAGTGGTCATTTTATCAAATTCATATTCTAAGCATAATTCTTCTAAATTAGTAAACCATTTAAAATCTTCTAAACTATGAAAGGCATTATCTAAATCTATAGAATTTATTTTATTCTCAAAATCTTTTATTTTAATCATTAAATTAAATGATTTTCTATATCCAATATCTTTATGATATATTTTCCCTTCTAAACCATATAACTTTCTAACAATTTTTTCAAATCCTTTACTTTTAAATTTTACTATTTGATTTTCATTTTCTAATTTTATTATTTCTTCTGAATATTCATCTTCTTCAATTTCAATCATTACTTCTCTATCAAAATCTAGAACTACAAAATCTTTAATTTGCTTTTTTTCATCTAAATAGTCTAATAAAGTGTAGAATTCATATACTTCTATAAATCTTCTCTCAATTTCTAATATAGGAACTAATTGTAAATATTTTACATCTTCTCCACTAGGTAAATTAATACTTAAATCTTCAATTGATTTCAAAATCAAAATATCTTTAAATGCATTTGTATTTAATTTACTAATAATTGAAGAATCACTTATAACATCTCCTATAACAATATCTATTTTTTTATTCTTGTATCCTTTATACATTTCAATAATAAATTCATAAATATTGTTTATTTTATCCATATCTTTTTTAGAAAGAAAAATCTCTAATTCTATTCTTGAATCTATTCCATAAATATTCTCAACTTTATTTTTTCCAAACCCTTCAGTTGTTATTTTATAATAATCTTTATCATTACTTGGATTAGAAATATATATTTTCAAATCATCTACATCTGTATCATATACATAATCTATCTCATATATATTATTAATATATTCATGAATACATTTTCTATCTTCAATACCATAAATCATATTTTTAATTTTTTTAACTAATTTTAATTTTCTCAAATTAATTCCCCTTTTCTAATAATAACATCAACTATATTTCAAATTCTATCATCTATCAAATTTATTATACAACTTTTAAATTTAAAAATATAGTATGTTTTTAGTTAAAATTAAAATTATTTTTGCCTAGATTTACTACCATTTTCATTACCACTATGCTATACTAAAAAAAAGGAGATGAGTTTTAATGGATATTAATAAATTTAAAAATATATTAAGTAAATTTAATAGTGAAGAGATTGAAAAAATTCTATTCTCACTTATACAATCTAATGTCAATATTGAAAATCTTTTTTTAGAAATAATGAAAGAAAAGGATGATAATATACTAATTATAGAAACTCAAATATTTAATAATTGGAACAAGGCTCTCCCAGCAATGAGCAATAGTAATCTTTATTATAGGCATCATATAAAAGAATTTTATAATGCTATAGCTCATTTAGATGAAATAGAAAATATATTAAATGAATATAAAGAAAAAATCTCATTTGAAACGAGAAAAAAACTTATAAATATGATTTTAGAAATTTTAACCAAATGTAATTTTAAAGATCATTTTTTTCCTGAAAAATTATATGATATAGTTATAAAATTACCTATTAACAAAGAAGAAAATATAAATATTGCAAATTATCTAGTTAAAAATAACATATTTTTAATTAATGCTATCTTAATATATAAAAAAGTTAATGAAAATGATAAATTTTTAAAACTTGCTAAAGAAAATCTTGATAATACTGAAATTGTACTAGCTTTAGTAGATTATTATGAAAAAAATAATATGCCTGAACTAGCTCTTAAAACTGCTATTAAAAGCCTAGATGAAGTTAATTTTTATAAATCAAGTATATATGAATATGTCTTTAATTACTATATAAATAGAAATATGGATAAAGCTATTGATGATTTTTTCATTCAAGTTTATAAAAATTATCATGATTTTTCTATTACAAAACTAATTTATAAATATTATTCAAAAAGGAAAAATTATGAAAAGAAAAAATATTATCTTCTTAAACTATATGAAGCAACACAACAAAATAATATATCTTCTATATATAATTTATGCGAAAAAGAACTTAATAAAAATGACTTTCTAAAATATAAACCTGAATTACTAAAAAAATTAAAAGATATTAAACCAACTAAATATCTTGATATATGTATGGAGGATAATCAAAAATATAAAATACTTAAATTTTTGCAAAGTAAGAAAAAATCCAAATATCACTTTAATACTACCATAGATTCTAAACATAAATATAGTCGTTTTTTATTAGACGATTATACTAATGAAGTACTTAAGCTATACTGGAAAGAAGTTGATTTTTATACAATATCAGGAAAGCATGGAAACTACTCAAAGGCTGTAGAAATATTAGTTGAAATCCAAAATATTATGATTAAATATAATCTTAAAGAAGAATGGAATATTAAGAAAAATAAATATATAACTGAAAATAAATCTAAAAGAAATTTAATTCTTTTATTAAAAGATAATAAACTTTATTAAAGGAGAGTACTCAATGCACTCTCCCCTTATTATTTTAAAGATTAAATAATTCTACTACTTCATCTTCTTCTAATACTCTATGACTTCTAATTTTATCTTTACTTAAAATATTTTCTAATTTATCAACTACTTCATTTTTTATTAACTCATTCCCATCTATTCCCCTTAATTCAAAAAATAGCATGGGATTAGTATCTAATTTTGTTCCTACCGCATATAAAGTTGCAGCGACATGTTTACACATATAAGCCCAATCAGGACAAGAACATGCAAAATCTATTTCACTAGGAGTTGGGAATAATCCACATTTTTTATCTAATAGTGATTTACTCATTTTTTCTGGAAATTCTCCTTTTATTAAATTATCTATTGTATCTATGTCATTAAAAAATTTTTTTAAATTCTTAATTTTAGCCTCACTAACTATTTCTATATCAATAAAAACAGTATATGGTTTTCTCCTACTTCCTTGTAATAGTGCATATATTTTACCTTTATTCATCTCGAAATGAATAACAGCCCCATTTCTTAAATATGATCTACCTCTTCCTATCCTGTTAGTATAATCAGCATAACTCTCTAAATTTTTATTCCAACTTTTACCCCACCATGTTTTAGCAAGTAATCTTCCTTCCACTATCACGGGTTCTCTTTTTTCTTTTAGCATATTTATTCTCCTAAATATCTAATTTTACTAAATCCATAATTTCTTTATCTGACATTTCACTTATCCACTTATCATCTGCACTTGATAATACATCTTCTGAAATTTGTTTCTTTTCATCTATCATTTTATCTATTTTTTCTTCTATAGTTCCTTTTGTTATAAACTTTCTTACTATAACTTCTTTATCTTGTCCTATACGATAAGCTCTATCTGTTGCTTGATTTTCAACAGCTGGATTCCACCATCTATCAAAATGAATTACATGATTAGCAGATGTTAAATTAAGTCCTACACCTGCTGATTTTAATGATAATATCATATAAGGAATATAATCAGAGTTATTAAATTCATCTACAATTTTACCTCTTTTCTTAACAGGTATTTTCCCATGAATTACAAGCCCTTTTTTATCAAATAACTTTGTTAAATATTCATCTAAATAAGGTATAATTTCAGTATATTGAGTGAATATAAGGACCTTTTCTCTTTTATCATATATAGTTTTTAATATATTATTTAAATATTCAAATTTCCCACTATCTTTGGCATTATATTTACTTATTCCTAAGTAATGTGAAGGATGATTACATATTTGTTTTAATTTTACAATTGAATTCATTATTAAGCCTCTTTTTTTCATTCCTTCTACAATATTTATATTATGTGATAAATCATTAACAATTTTTTCATATAATACAATTTGCTTATCAGTTAAATTAACATAATCTTTTATTTCAATTTTTTCAGGCAAATCTGATATTATCTTTTTATCAGTTTTAAGTCTTCTTAATATAAAAGGATTAACAGTTCTTCTTAATTTAATTATATTATTTTTATCTTCAATAATTCTTTTGGAAAAATCCTTAAAACTTTTTTGAGTTCCTAGTAATCCTGGATTTATAAAATCAAATAATGACCATAAATCTCCTAAATTATTTTCTATAGGAGTTCCTGTCATAGCAAATCTAATATCACTTTTTAATGCTTTTATAGCTTTAGTTTGTTTAGTATTAGGATTTTTAATAGCCTGTGATTCATCTAATACTATTAAATGCCATTTAATATCTTTTAAATTTTCTAATTTTTTAACCATATTATATGTAGTTATATACAAGAATATATTTTTTTCAATTATATTCTCTTTATCAAAATCTCCATATAAATTATGCAAAATCTTATATTTTAATTTAGGAGCAAACTTAGCTATTTCATTTTCCCAGTTAGAAATTAGAGAAGCTGGAACAACTAATAGTGCTGTTTCTTTTGACTTCTTTTTTATATTTTCTAATAAAGCTAGTACTTGAAGAGTTTTTCCTAATCCCATATCATCTGCTAAACAAGCACCAAAACCTAATGAATACATGTTCATAAGCCATTTATACCCGTCTTTTTGATAATTTCTAAATTTTGCTTTTATGCTAGTAGGTATTTTAAAATCTTTCGTATTTTGTCTTTTATCTAAAATGTATTTTAAATGATTTAAAAAATTTTGTGTTTTAATTGATGTACTCTCATCAAATTTAGAATTTTCTCCAAATTGCATACTAATAATATCTTTAACAGTATAATCTTTACTTGTTTCTTCATTTTCTAATATATTTATTAAATCTTTTATATGTTCGTGATTAATATTTACCCATTCACCTTTAAATTTAACAAGTCCTTCTGCCATTTTCAAAAATTCTTTTAATTCTTTCTTACTAAGTGAATTTCCGTTTAACATAGCTGTTGGGTTAAAAGAAAGTATGCTATTAACTCCTAAAAACGATTTTTCATCTACTTTAAAACTTACTTGAAAAAATTTATGTTTTTTTCTCCACCAATTAGGAATTCTACAAACTATATTATTTTCTTGATATAATGGAATTTCATTTAAAAATATGAGAGCTTCTTCAGAATTTAATTTTATGGGTTTAAAAAATTCTCCACTTTCAAGTAAAGATTTAATAAATTTACTCTTACCAGAAACTTTTAAAACTGTTGATAATAATTCCACTAATTTACTTGTTTCATTTTTATATTTTATAAGAGCATGTTCTATTGGTTTATGATAAGTCTTTTTTTCATTATTTTTTGATGAATATGTAGCCATAAATGCAAATGGATATTTTTCATCTTTATTTTCAACTAAATGAAAAAATATCTTATCAGCTATGTGTAAATTACTATTCTTATTTTCAATATACTCCTTTATACTACCTTTATATTCTAATACCTGCATATTAAATACTCTTAATAATTCGTTCCAAAAATTATCTATCCATATTTCATTTATATACTCAGCTCCTATTGAATAAGGTATATTTAAAATAAGTTCTTTTTTTAGATTGTCATTAATTTTTAAACTAAAATTCCCTCTTGTAAATTCCAAAGATGGGTCTTTCAAAACCTCACTAATAAAACTAATAGCAATATTTTGTAAATATGCTATTCCTATTCCTAAATTTTTATTTTCAGTTTTGAAAGCAAGTTCATATATAGCTTGATATTTATCTTTTTCATATTCTCTTAAAAAATTTTCTATATTCTCATTTTTATCATATTCTATATAGAAACCTTTCGTTTTAAAAACTACATTAAGCATAATTCACCTCTTTATTATTTTACTTAACAACAATCCAATTACCATCTTTTTTAGATCCTATTCTTTCGATTATTTTTTTATTTTCTAAATCTTTTAGTGATCTTTCTATAGTTCTTCTACTAACTCCTATTTTTTTTGAAAGTTCATTAGCAATCATACTTGGATCTATTAATAAATATTTTAGCATTTTTTCTTGTGTTCTAGTTAGTTTTATTTTACTTGAATTTTGTGCAAAAAGTTTATTTTTGATTTCTTTTCGAACTTTTTCATTAAATGGTATGATACAATGTATATAATTATTTGTTATTTTAAATACTGATTTACCATATTTATTTACTATTGTGGGTATACCATGCCCTGTATGCTCTGTAAGTCCCATATTTAAAAATATTCTCATTAATGTTGCATTTCTAGGTTTGCTAATCCCTTCAAAAAAGTCCTTTTCTGACATTCCTTCAGGTATTCCACCATGTGATAGTATTTCTATTCTATTATTAAATATTGAGATTTGTGGTTCAGTAATAGTCCAATCATTATGAACAAATGCATTCAATACTGCTTCATTGACAGAATCAAAATCAAATAAATATTCATCTTTTCTTGGTCTTACTGTTGTATCAGTAAAACATATATTTTCAGCTTCTAATCTATTTTTTATTTTAATATATGTACTTAAAAGGCAACCATAACCATAGTCATTTCTTTCAGATATTGAAGCCTTATTTTCACCTTTAAATTTAACCACAATAAAAGGTATATTGTTTTTATCAGATAATAATTCAGCTAATAAATTGTACTCTCCATCTTCTCTTTTTAAGTTCAAATTAGTCTCAAAAGTTTTTTCATCTAGATGATATCCTTTTTCTATATAATATATTTTTAATTCCCTAAATGTTAAATCTTTCATATTAGATTTCTTTTTAAGCATATATTCATTATTTATAAATTTTTGTTCATATCTTATTTTAATTTGATCAGCGGTCATATTTTTACAAGTAGTCCCAATTCTTATAGAACACCCATTTGGAGAAAAACCATATTTTTTTTGACAATATAAATGCTTTATACCTTTATTTATATTTATAATTATTAATGTTTTATCATTTATAATTTTTACTTCCGTCTTTACTTCTCCTTGAGGATTAGGTTCGATCATATCTGTAATAACATCAGATATCTTTCTTAAAGTTTTATAAACATATGACTTCGCTGTTGTCTTTAATACCAATATATATAGTGCCCCCATTTGAGTTTAAAAATGAAACAATTTCTTTGCATATTGTATCAGAATACTTTTCTTTTAGTTCAACTACTTCAGATTCTATATATTTATCCATTTTAATCACCTCTTTTTTCTTAATCACATATTATCATATTTGCGACATTATATCAATTTATTCCGACATTTATTCCGACATTTATTCCGACATTTATTCCGACATTTATTCCGACATTTATTCCGACATTTATTCCGACATTTATTTCTA
>NZ_LOQI01000062.1 GCF_001517915.1 Oceanivirga salmonicida
TAGTTTCTCCTACCTTAAAATCTTTATCACTTGAATTTTTTTCGACATTTTTTAATTTTACTCCATTTACTTCATATGTTATTTTTGAAGTCATACCCGTATATTCTACATCATCAATAATTGCTTCAATCTCAATATCACTTTCATCATATCTTAAAGTTTTTAGATTTTCTAATCTAAAATAAATATCTGCATCTTTATTAAATTTATCACTTAATATTGGACTTATTTTTTCTAAATCAGTTTTCTGTAATTTATTTATGTCTCCTATAAATTCACATACAAATTTTGATTTTGATTTTTCATATATTTCTTTTGGAGTTCCAACTTGCTCAACAAACCCATTATTAAAAACTGCTATTTTATCTGATAATGTCAAAGCTTCTTCTTGATCATGTGTTACATAAATAGTCGTTATTTTTAATTGTTTTTGCAATCTCTTTAATTCTCTTCTTAACTCAACTCTTAATTTAGCATCCAAATTAGATAATGGCTCATCTAAACATAATATTGCTGGATTTAATACAAGCGCTCTTGCAATTGCTATTCTTTGTTGTTGTCCACCTGATAATTCTGAAACATTTTTAAATAATTTATCTTCTGTTATATGTACTTTTTTACAAATTTCTCTAACTTTTTTATCAACTTCATCTTTATTTAATTTTTTTACTTTTAAACCAAAAGCAATATTTTCATAAACCGTCATTGTAGGAAATAATGCATAACTTTGAAATACTATACCTATACCTCTTTCTTCTATAGGCATTTTTGTTACATTTTTTTCGTTTATGTATATTTCTCCCTTAGTGACTTCATTAAATCCTAATAAGGCCCTTAAAGTTGTAGTTTTACCACAACCCGATGGTCCTAACATAGTGAAAAATTCACCTTCTTTTATCTCTAAATTTAAATTATCAACCGCTACAAATTTACCATAACTTATTTGCACATCTTTAAATCTTATCATTTTATTATAACCTACCTATTTTATATATTGTAACTGTGCTTTTTCAAGCCAAGCATCTATGTTTTCAGATACAAATTTCCAATCTATTTGTTGTATTTTTAAATTTTTTATTATTTCTTGACTTTCTTTAGGAGCTTTTGCTAATGCTTCCGGTAATGCCGGAGTTGTCCCAAATTTTTGTGCCCATAATGCTTGTTGTTCTGCCGATCCTAACCAATCTATGAATTTCTCAGCCATTTCTTTCTTTTGAGTTCCTTTTATTATTGCCAATTGTTCAACAACTAATGGTACACCTATTTCAGGATTCATAATACCATAATCATAATTATATTTTTTACCTCTTTCAATAGCTCCTGATGCCCATATCATTTGAACTGCCATTTTACCTTGCATAAGGTTTCCCCACCAGTCTTCTTCACCTTGTATTATATGTGCATTTCCGAAATAATTTTTAACTACTTCCCAACCTTTATCTGATATACCTAAATCTCCATTTGGATCTTTATATCTAGAAATTATACTAGAATAAACTGCTTTACTTGTCCCACTTGTTGTTTTAAAAATACTATACTTATCTTTAAATAATGGATCAGTTGCTAATTCTACCCAATCAGTAGGTACTTTTCCAATTTTTTCTATGACTTCTTTATTGTATACTGCTAATAGTGCTGTTTGTGTTACTGCATGATAATAACCTTCTGGATCAGATAATCCCATAGGAATATCTTTTGCCCAAACTGGTTCATATTTTTCTAAAACATCAGCTTTTTTTAATTTTTCATATTCTATAGGATTTAATCCAAATACAACATCTGCAATAGGTTTATTTTTTTCTGCTAATAATCTATTAGATGTTTCTGTTCCCCCTGCTGATACAACACTAATATCAAAACCTGCTTTTTTAGCTTCTTCTGTTAAATATTCTGCCCTTCCATTTGTACCAGAATTAGTATAAACAATTAATTTCTTATCACCACATGATAACATCGCTAAACTTAAAATAAGTGTCATTAAAATTTTTTTCATTTTATCTTTCCTCCATTAATTTTGTTATTTCTAAATTCATATAATAAGAAAGGCCAATCTGTTTGTATAATATTAAATCCCCTTTCATATAACCATTCCCAACCCTTTCCATCATTAAATAATGAAAAATCATCAGAATATCCTGCTTGTAATTTATGTATACCCCCTAACTCAATAGAATTTGCCCATATATGTATATTCTTATTTTTTAATTTATTAATATATTCATTTGAAATAATTTTATCACTTGAATTTTTAAACAATAATTCAACTGCAACTAAATTTATTTTTTCATCAATTACCTTATCAATATCTTTATAATCATCTAATATTGGCATATACATTAACTTGATATCACTATTTTTTAAAAATGAAATATATTCATCATTAGGTGGTGATTTAACTATAACTTCATCTTCCATATTTAATTTTTTTACTAATTTAAAAACTTCATCAAAATTATCCCAAGCTCTATCTAAATTAATTAATCCTTTACCTTTTGAAAATTTTAAAATATCTTCAATTTTATCTACTTTTTTACCAGTTTTATTACCTAATACATTTAAATATTCTAAATTTTCTATTTCTTTTGAACTCATTTCACTTAATTTTATATTCTTATTAAACCTTTTAAATTCTTCATTTGAATGAAAAGCATACAATATATTATCAGTTGATTTTATAACATCAATTTCTACAATATCTGCACCTGTTCTAAACGCCAATTCAACAGATTCTAATGTATTATCTATAATATTAGCACCATATAAGCCTCTATGCGATACTATTAAAAAAGTTTTCTTTTTTATTAATTCATCTAATTTTTTTCTCATTATATCCACCTTTTACTATATATAATATATGATAAACACTATACAACTATTGTAACTTGATTTATAATATTGTCAAATTTTAAAATTTAATTAAAATACCATAAATTATATAAAATATAATAAAAAATGCACTAAATTATTAGTATAGTTTACTTTCAATTATTTATTATTTCAATTAAAAACTAGTAAAAAGTTTTTCTTTCTACTAGTTATAATTTATATTTCTACTAATTTTATCCAAATATCGCATTTAAAATAAATACTGTAATCCCACCTACAAACCAAGCTATTGTAGAAGTTATAGAATATGCCTTAATTTGTTCCTTTGTATTTGTAATTCCCAAAGTTCTATGAACTACCCAGAAATAACTATCATTAAAATTACTAAAGAATAATGATCCTACACATGAAGCAAGAGCAGCAAATACTAAATTTACATTTAAATTTACCAATATTGGTGCAGTAATTGAAGCTGCTGTTATCATAGCAACTGTCCCTGAGCCTTGTATTAATCTAACTATGGTTGCAATTATGAAAGGCAATAAAATTGGTGGTAATGAACTAGAAGCTATAAATTCCGCTATTTCATTACCTGCTCCACTACTACGAAGAACAGACCCCAATGATCCTCCAGCACCTGTAACTAACAATATTATACCAGCTGATTTAATTCCTATTTCCATTTGTTTTATGGTTTCTTCCCTAGTAAGTCTACCTGTTAATCCAATTATTGCTACTATTAACCCTACTGCAACAGCTATAACTGGATTTCCTATAAATACAAATACTTGTTTCATGACCCCTTCTATTTTGAAAAATCCTATTAATTGATTTATCAATATTAATACTATGGGTAATAAAATTGGTGTAAATGTTATAAAATTAGAAGGTAAATTTTTTTTATCCTCTAAAACTGTTTCATATGTAATTTTAATATCTTCTGCTTTTACTCTTTTAATTGGTTCTAATGTATCATCAGTAGCTATTAAATATATTTCTTTTCCTACTTTCTTAGCATATAATAAACCTGCTATTACCATAGGTATTGCTATAATTATACCCCAAAGTAATATATGACCAACACCTACACCATATATTCCCGCAACTCCTACTGGTCCTGGAGTTGGTGGTACTAATGAATGCGTAACTACTAATCCTATTGCTAGCGACAAACCTAAACTTGTCATAGATTTTTTAGTCGTTTTTGAAATAGCTTTTACCAATGGTGATAAAATTACAAATCCTGAATCACAAAATATAGGAATAGAGACTATAAATCCAGTCAATACTAACGCAATCTCTTCTTTACCTTTACCTAACATTTTTATAAATGTTTTAGCCATTCTCTCAGCTGCTCCAGAAACTTCAAATAGTTGTCCCATCATAACACCAAAACCTATAATTATACCTATACTTGATAAAGTTCCACCAAATCCACTTGTTATAGCCTTTATTACATCTCCTGATGCCATTCCACCAAATAAACCTATAAATGACGCTACTATTATCATTGCTAAAAACGGATGAACCTTAGTTTTTAAAATTAATAGAATTAATAATATTATCCCTATTATTAACCCTAATATTAATTGTGTATTTACTACCATAACTAATCCTCCTTATTTTTTATTTTTTCACATGCTTTTGAATAATTATTTCCATATTTAGCACCTAAATATATAGCTTCTATCATACTTACAGCACTAGCTATTCCTTGACCTGCTATATCCAATGCTGTTCCATGATCAACAGAGGTTCTTAAAAAAGGCATACCAGTAGTTATAGATATTGTTTTTTCAAAATCTAAAGTTTTAGTTGCTATATGACCTTGATCATGATAAAGTGATAATACTGCATCATATCTACCTTGAAGCGCTAAATGAAATACAGAATCTGCGCCAATAGGACCAACTACTTTATATCCTAATTTATTAGCTTCTTTTACTGCTGGTATAATAGATTCAACTTCTTCATTCCCAAACAAACCTTCTTCTCCACTATGTGGATTTAAACCTGCTATTGCTATAACAGGATCTTTTACACCTAATTTATTAAGTTCTATTGTACATCTATTAATATAATCCAATAATCTTTCTTTTGTTACCATATCACAAGCTTTTTTAAGAGCAACATGTCTACTCAAAAAAAATACTCTCATTCCTCTAACTTCAAACATAGTTAAAGGATCGTGTGAATTTGTTAATTTACCAAATATTTCTGTATGACCTATAAATGGAATATTTCCCATTTTTAAAGATTTTTTATTTATTGTACTTGTAGACACCACATCAACTTTTTTATCCATTGCTAACTGTATACATTTTTCTATATATTCATATGCTGCTATACCACACATAGCAATTTCTTTTCCATATTCTAATTTACTCATATCAATATTTTTTAAATCTATTAAATCTATTATTCCATATTCATATTTACCCTGATTTACTTCATCAATTATATTAATATTTAAATTTAAATTTGAAAATCTACACGCATCTTTAATTACACCATAATCTCCAATAATCACTGGTTTACAAACTTCATATACATGTTTATCTGCCATAGCTTTAACAACTATTTCAGGTCCTATACCTGCAGGATCCCCTATTGGTATAGCAATTAACGGTCTCTTATTCATTATATTTCACTCCTCTTTATTAATTTTTTATTTTTGTAGATGTTTAACACATTTGTATAACCCATCTCTTTTACCTATTAATCCACCCTTTGTAACTATATCTAAAAATTTCTTTTTATTTTTATATAATTTCCCATGAACAACTAATGGTATTATTTCTGATTCTAATTTCAACGCATCACAATCCAATGAGTTTGTAACTGCCTTTGTAGTATCACCACCACTTGTGACTAAACCCACTATATCTTTATCATGTGATATTATCTTTTCAGATATACTTGATAATGCTTTATTTATTCTTTGGCTTGCTTCTTCTATATCTATATTTCTAAACTTAGCCTCTACATCTAAATCAATTTTATAATTATCATCTACATTAGTTGTTGTTATACAAATAATATTATGAGAAATTTCTTTTATAATATATTCTGACATAGTCTCTAAATAATATAAATCATCATAATTATCTAATAATTCTAAAGCTGATAAATAAAAATATGAAACTTCTTCTTTTGACATAAGATAATGTATTTGTTGCTTAGTTAAGTCTGTAACACTTCCTATTACTAATAAAATTTTATCTTTTTTAGTAATTTTTTCTAATAATTTATAATTACATATAGCTTTTATAAATGGCCCCGGACAAACTGTTATATATTTTTTTTTGTAATTATAAATTGTACTTGCTATTTTATCTATATCATCATCTGACAATGCATCAAATACTATTATTTTAGCACCAGATTCAACCTGTTTATCAACTTCTAAAAGTATTTCTTTAGTTGACTTTATTATTGTATCAAGATGTATCTCAGCAATTTTATTTTTTGATTGTAATTTTATAATATCTTTAACTCTAGACATTGTTACAGGAGTTTTAGGGTCATTTGCGACACTAGTATTTTGTAAATAAACACCATCAACTATCATATAACCTTTATGACATTGTCTTTTTGATTTAGGAAATGCTGGAACCATAAAAACAATTCTATCTTTTCCCAAAGCATCAATTATGGCATCAATTTCAGTCCCTATATTCCCTCTTAAAGTGCTGTCAATCCTTTTATTAAATATTATTTCATTGCTTTTCTCATATTTTTTAAAAAATTTACCAGCATTAAATACTTTTTTATAAGCTAAATCTAAATTATCTGCTCTAGAATTAGTCGATATAGCTATTACATCAATATCTGAGAAGTTTTTAATAAAATTACTAGAAATTTCATCATGCAATGCAGTCATAACTTTCATTTGTAAGTCTAAAAATAAAACTCCACTAGCATTTGCTCCAGTTAAATCATCAGCTATTATTACTGTAGATAACACATATATTCCCTCCTTGTATAATATAGTTATCTAAAATCAGATATTCTATATCTTAAATTTTTATTTATATAAATTATTGTTTATATATTATTTTATATATATAATATACTTAATTAGATAGAGTGACATCGTTGCCTCCTTGTAGCTTTGACTTCGTTAAAAAGAGTGATGCCTCTTCTGATAAAGTGTTTACGAATTAGTTAGATGTTGGCATATTAATGTACTTCGCATATAGAACAAGGTAGTGACTTTTATCAGCCCTTGAGGACTTCTATCTAAAAATATATTATAGTAGGTGATTTTATGTTTTATTTAGGTATTGATATTGCTAAAAATACTCACATTGCTTCATTACTTGATAATAACGGCAATACAATTTTCAAAGCACATTCTTTTTCTAATTCTGTTAAAGGTACTGATTCTTTACTTGAGAGATTAGAAAAATATTCAATAAATGATATTCTAGTAGGTATGGAAGCTACAGGTCATTATTGGTTATCTGTATATTCATATCTATTAGAAAAAGGCTTTAATATTATTGTTATTAACCCCATTCAAACCGATGGTTGGCGTCGTGCCACTGAAATCAGAAAACGTAAAACTGATATCATTGATTCTATTATGATTGCTGACTTTATACGTTATGGTAATTATGAAACAACTTCACTTGCTGATGAAAAATATTTAAATCTACGTAATATGACTAGATTCAGACATTATTTAATAGAACAAACAAGTGATTTAAAAAGAAAAATTATTGCTAATTTGGACCAAGTATTCCCTGAATATTCATCATATTTTAGTAATATATTTGGACAAACTTCTAAAGAAATACTACTTAACTTTAATACAGCTGAAGATTTTAAAAATCTTAAAGCAAAAGATTTTAAGAAAGTTTTAAAAAATATTACTTTAAAAAATTCTGCTAGTATTAAATTAAATAATCTAAAAGAAGCATCTAAAACTTCTTTTGGTATTAATTTTGCTCTTAATTCATATTCTATTCAAATTAAATGTTTAATAGAACAAATTAAAGTTATTGAAACTCAAATTGAACTATTAGAAAATGAAATAGAATTAATAGTTAAAGACCTAAATACACCCATTCTTACAATACCAGGTATAGGACCAATAACAGGTGCTACTATACTTGCTGAATTAGGTGATATTAACAAATTTTCTAGTGATAAGAAAATTGTTGCTTATGCTGGTTTAGATTCAACTGTTAATCAATCAGGTGAATCAAACGGACAGCACGGACATTTAAGTAAACGTGGCTCATCACACCTAAGAAAAGCCTTGTTTCAAGCCGCTTTTATTGCTTGTACTAATGACACTATATTCAAAGATTTTTATGATAAAAAACGTATTGAAGGTAAACACCATTTAGTAGCAGTTAATGCTGTAGCTCGTAAAATGTGCCATATTATTTATGCTGTTCTAAAAAAGAATGAACCTTATGTAGAACAAAGATAAATATTTCAAAAATTCTATTTAGTGTAGTTATTTTTGTTATGCATAAATTTTTGGAATAACTATTTTAAATTTATTCTTGACTTTTAATAGTTAGTCTTTTAATTAAAGTTTAAGGTACCTCTATTATCATATTAACTTGAAAAAAAATCTTGTCAAAAATATTTATAATATATTTCCAGTATAAAAAAACACCATCAAACACTTATTATAATTGAAAATATTAAAAAAAATAAAAATTGACTAACATGGTGTAAAAATGTATAATAAATTTATATGGAGGTTTTAAAATGAGATATAATGTGAAAAAAATAAAATCAAAAATATATCTTCAACTTTTGGATAATATTTATGACCCAAAAACTAAAAATTCTAAAAGCATAATATTAAAAACTTATGGAGAAGTTTCAAAATTAAAAGAAATTTATGAAAATCCCATAGAACATTTTAGAAAAATCGCTAATGCCGAAATAGAAAAAATTAAAAGTGAAAAAATTATAAATATTAATATAAAAGCAACTACTGCAAGAAAATTTTATAATACTAAAAAAAATAAAAAATTATTTAATAATTTAATATTTATTGGTCATATTTTTTGGTCTGTTTTTTATTATAAACTAGAATTAGATATAATTTTTAAAAAAATTTCTTCTCGTTATAAATTCGAATATTCTCTTAGTGATGTAATGAAATTTTTAATATTTACAAAAATAAATTTCGCTACTTCAAAAAGAGATTCATTGTATTATATTAATTCTATGGGAGAAAAATATAAATTTAACGATGCTGACATTCATAGAATAAATAAGATTATTGTTGAAAATAAAACTATTATTCTGGGTTGGATATATAAAAAAATGCCTAATATTTACAAATATAATTTCAAAAAATCATATTATAACCTAACAACACATACTTTGGAAGATAAAATAGAATTAGGCTTATTATTTGATAAAAATGATATACCTGTAAATTATAGTACACATCCTGATAATAATTTTTTAACAAAAATGCTTAAAACTTATCATGCAAAAAATACTACAACTATCTCAGAAAAAGAAATTAATTCTAATTCATATATTTTAAAATATGGTGTAAAAAAACTTTCAAAAGAACTTAAAAATATTTTTAGAAATGAAATTAAACCTCGAATAGAGAAAATAAAAAAAGAACACCCTGATTTAGAATATATTTATTATCCAATAACTTTAAATAATAGAAAGGAAAAATTTATATTTCAACATTATAATAAATCTAAACGTAAACAAGCCTATATATTAGA
>NZ_LOQI01000063.1 GCF_001517915.1 Oceanivirga salmonicida
TAATAATTTGACTACTTAAAAAATTAAATAATACTATTGCTATTACTATAAATATGGTAATATTAGCTAAAAAATGGTAAATTACCATTTTTACACCTATACTTTTAATTTTCATTATTGCCTCTTACAATTTCTTTTTTATATTCTTGTGGGGATTTCCCATAATATTTTTTAAATCTATCATTAAAATAATAAACTGAATCAAAACCTATCATTTCTGATATTTCATAATTTTTAAGATTAGTACTAAGTAATAAAAGTACAGCTTTTTCCATTCTAACTTTTAACACATAGTCTTGAAAACTAAGTCCATATTTCTTTTTAAAAAGAATGCTAAGATACCCTTTACTAAAACTTAGTTTTTCAGCTAAATATGATAAATTAAACTCACTTTTAAAAATATATTTCCCTAATACTTCATCTATATTATCTTTTTCAATTTCTATATCACTATCTGCAACATAGTTTTCTTTTATTTTTTTTGTTTTCTTTTTTATCAATCTTTTTGTCATTTCGATTATATCATTTCTAGTTGTAGGCTTCAATATATAATCATCTACACCTATTTTTATTGCTTCTCTCATATAATCAAAATAATCATACCCAGATATTATACCTATCATAATATTTGGATTTTTTTCTTTAATTTCTTTTGACAATTCTAAGCCGTTTTTTAGGGGCATATTTATGTCCATTAAAATTATATCGACACTATTATTAGAAAGTATATCATCGGCCTCATCACTATTTGAGGCCTCAAAAATATCTTTAATCTCTAAATCACTATTGGTTAAAGTCCTACTCATACTCGTTCTTATTATATCTTCATCGTCTATTATTAAAATGTTCATTATATTCCCCTATTTATATTATTTATATATTTATCTATATTATTTATTTTAAATATTTAATTATTTTAAGCCTTTAATTACTTCTTTTATTCTCTTATTACTCATAGCTCCTGTTAAAACTTTTTCAATTTCACCTTTAGAATTTATGAAAACATTTGTAGGGTATCCTCTAACTCTTGCTTTTTTGATGAAAGCTCCTTCTTCATCAAAATATATTTTTACATTTTTATAATCGTTTAATCCATTCCACCATTCTTTAAAATCTGCTTTAGTTTGTTCTCCAATTTTTTCTGGTGAAATTACTGTTATTACATTAAAATCAAGTTTTTCTTTTGATAATTCTTCAACATCTTTTAAAGTGTAAAGACAAGTTGGACACCAAGACGCCCATAGTTTTACATATGTCTTACCTTTAAATTCACTAACTGTTTTTACTTTATTTGTATTATAATCTACTAATTTTATATCTGATGCTTCATTTTTAGCAAAACTAAAGAATGAAATCATTGTCATAATTGTTATTAAAATCTTTTTCATAATCTACTCCTTATAAACTTATACTATTGAAAAATGCACTTAAATATGCGAACTTATCAAATATTAATCCTAAACCTAAGAATATTATTAACACTGCTCCTAATTTTTTAATAAACTCTAAATTATTTTTTATAATAGATAATTTATTTGATAATCTATCATAGAAGAATGTGAATATTATAAACGGTGTTGTAAATCCTAAAACAAACACTAATAATAAGAATGCTCCATATATATTTGAACTAGTATCTCCTGCATATGCTAATACTGTTGCTAATATTGGCCCTACACATGGTGTCCATCCAAGACCAAAACTAAGTCCTAAGATTAATGACTCCACTGCTGGATTTTCATATTTCTTTACATTTACTATTCTAGTTTGGTTTAATATTTTTAAGTTAAATATTCCATATTGTTGTAATCCAAATATTACAACTAAAATTCCTGTTATTACTCTTACGGTAGGAGTATATATATAATCAGCTAATGCCCCTACTCCAAATCCTAAACTTACAAATGTGAATGATAATCCTGATAAAAAGAAAATTGTATTCCTTATTTTTTTACCACCACGTTCCAAGACTGCCAAATATACTGGCAGAATTGGAAATACACATGGAGAAAAAAACATAATTACTCCTGCTATGTATATACTTACTAAATATATGTCTATCATTTTTGCTCCTTTATTTTACTAATTTTTTCAAGTATCCATATCCTAACTCATCCATTTTGTCATAAGGAATAAAGTCTAATGCTGCACTATTAATACAATATCTAAGACCACCTTTATCTTTTGGACCATCATCAAATACGTGTCCTAAATGAGAATTAGCACTTCTACTTCTAACTTCTGTTCTCTTCATGTTGAAACTATTATCTTCTGAATATTTTACTACTTCTCTAACTATTGGTTTAGTAAAGCTTGGCCAACCACAGAATGAATTGTATTTATCTTTTGAAGAAAATAATGGTTCTCCACTTGCTATATCAACATATATACCATCTTCAAAGAAATCCCAATATTTATTTCCAAAACTTGCTTCAGTATCAGCATTTTGTGTAACTTCATATTGTAATTTATTTAATTGTTTTATTTTTTCTTCACTGTATTTTGGATAATCTGCTTCACTTACTACTACATCATCTGCTAAGCTAACGTCTATATGACAATAACCATCTGGATTTTTTTTCAAGTAATCTTGGTGATATTCTTCTGCAACTACGAAGTTTCTAAGTTTTTCTAATTCGATTGCAATTTTTTTGTCATATTTTGTTTGTAATTTATCTAATGATTTTTTAATTACATCGTAATCATTAGCATCTACATAATATATACCTGTTCTATATTGTCTACCTCTGTCATTTCCTTGTTTATTTATACTTACAGGATTTACAACTCTATAGTAGTAATCTAATATTTTATTTAAACTTATTTTTTCTTTATCATATATAACATGTACTGTTTCTGCGTGATCTGTTATGTGTAATTTATTATAACTTGTGTCATCAAATTTTCCGTTTCCATAACCAGAAATAACGTCAATTACTCCATCAAGTCTTTGTAAATATTCTTCAAGTCCCCAGAAGCAACCTCCTGCCAAATATATTTCACTGTATTTCATATTTTTTGTATCCTTTGTATTTTTTACACTTTTTGTATTAGTTACATTTTTCATATTTTTTTCTTCCTTTACATTTTTTGAAAATAGATTTACTGTAACAAGAGCTAATATTCCAAATAATACCATTATTCCTTTTTTCATGTCTATCACCTATTTCATCATGTTGTCTTTCATCATTTTATCTTTTCCATCATGCATATGTTTATGTCCATCTTTCATCATGTTGTCTTTTTTATCCATCATGTCTTTTTCTTTCATAGACATTTCATGTTGCATCATTTTTTTATTTTCCATCCCCGCTTTTTGGCTTGACGCACATGAGAACGCTAAACCTGATAATAAAGTTACTAAAATTAATTTTTTCATAATATATACTTCCTTTCATCTTTTATGATACAATTGTAGTACATATTTTTTAATTTTAAAATTCAATATAATTAGATTTTTTTATAATTTAAATATGTATTTCATATTAAATTGTATTTTATATACCAATATTATAGCATTAATCGAGAGTTTAGTGCTATATTTTTATTATTTCAATATTTATTTTAGTTTTTTCACAATATAATTAGACAAATCCATTAATTAAACCGATGAATCCCCCAAAAACTATTAATTTCATAATATCAACTTTTTTATAATACATAACTAATATTGAAACAAATAAAATATATAATATATAATCATTATGTGAAAATAACGATATTTTTATCAATTTAATTGTTGTAATTAAAACTAAAGCCACTACCGCAGCATTTATTCCTACTAAATATTTATTAGCTTTTTTAAATGCAAAGTATAAAAATATACTTAAAATTATTATTTGTGGTGTAATTACTCCTAATGTTGCAATTATTGAACCAGTTACTCCACCAATTTTATTTCCTATAAAACTAGCTGAATTTATCGCTATAGGCCCAGGTGTAATTTGTGATATAGATATTAAATCTACCATGGTAGTTGTATCTAACCATTGATTTTGTTCAATTACATATTTTTGTATCAATGGTAAAATTGCATAACCTCCACCAAATGCTAATATTCCTATATTTAAAAAGGTAAAATAAAGTTTTATGTATATCATATTTTTACCACTCTTCCTAATATTGAACTTAATATTAATACTATTATTATATGAACATTAAAAAAATATGTTAGTATAAATGCTAGTATAAATATTGTTATAAAAATATATTTTCTTTTTGATTTAAATAGATTCACCAACATTTTAATTACCGTTGCTAAAAGAACAGCAGAAATTGTTACTCCAATTCCCCTCATAACAGATTTAACATAAGGATTATTTATAAGTAAATTGTATATATTAAATATTATCATAATAACTATTATACATGGTGTAACGGATGCTAATGCTGATATTATAGCACCTAATTTCCCTTTTATTTTATAACCTACTAAAAAAGAAGTAGATACCGCTAATGCCCCTGGCACACTACTTGCTAATGCTATTATATCTTTCATTTCATCTTTTTTTATAAGTTTTAATTCTTCAACAAAGGTTTGGTCAATTATAGGTATAATTGTATAACCCCCTCCAAAAGTAAATAAATTTATTAAAAAAATTCTTGAAAACAAATTAATAAATGTCAAAAAAATCACCTATGCCCTAAAAATTATATTAATTACTATTATACATGAATATATTTTATATTCTTAATAGAGATTATATAATTTTTTTTATTAGATTTCAAATTTTAAGTTACCATATTATCAACACAACAAAAAAATTAATGATTATAATTTCCTTAAGTATAAAAAAGTCGAGTAACAAGAACATGTACTTTAAAATTCTTTACTCGCCTTTCTTTTAAAAATTTAAACTGAAGTTTCAATAAATGTATATTTTTTACCATTAATCAAATAATACACATACTTTTACTGTATCAATATTTATATCATCAAAAGTATCAAATGCTTTTACAATATCTTTATAATTAAATTTATGTGAAATTAATTTACTTGCATCAAATCCAGAATTAAATAATTCTACAACTATTGGAAATTTGTGAGTTTGTAACCTTGAACCATAAACCGATAATTCTTTTTTAACAAAATACATTGAAGCTAATTGTGATGGAGTTGCTGAAAACCCTAAAGTTACAACTCTTCCACCTTCTTTTGTAACTCTTATTGAATCTTCAAAAGTTACTGGTAAACAAGCACTGTCTATTGTAACACTCGGACCTTTTCCATCTTCTATTTTTGATAATTTTACATCTAAATTTTCTTTTGCTGTATTTATTATATAATCCGCACCATATTCTTTAGCTCTTTCAAGTTTTTTATCAAACACATCTGTAACTATACATTTTGCTCCTATTTTTTTTGCATACATCAATATACATAACCCTATAGTTCCTGCACCTATAATTAATAATAAATCATCTTTATTTACTTTCCCTTTCCAATTAGCTTGTGCTGCTATAGTAAATGGTTCAACTAATGCTGCTCTTTCAAACGAAACATTTTTATTTAAAACATGACATTTTTCTTCTGTTGTCAAAAAGTATTCTTGCATTCCACCATCTCTATGAACTCCAGAAACTTTAAGTTTTTCACAAATATTAGGCCTATTCAATTTACATGGATAACACTTTCCACAAAATACAATAGGATCTACTGAAACTCTATCTCCTATCTTTAATTTTTTTACTTTACTACCTATTTCAACAACTTCTCCTGAAAATTCATGTCCTATTATTCTAGGATATGTAGCTAAAGGATTTGTCCCATGATATATATGAGCATCTGAGCCACATATACCTACAACTTTAATTTTTATCTTAACATCTTTATCATTCTTAACTTTTGGTTCATCTACATCAATTATTTCAATTTTTTTTGCTTCATTAATTTTTATTGCTTTCATTTTTTCTCCTTGCTAAATTTATAATAAAGAGGGTAAAAATAATGTGATTGATGGTACAAAAGAAACTAATAAAAGTACCAATAAACTAACCATAATAAATGGCAATATGGCTTTAGTTGCTTCTAATATACTTATCTTTCCTATACTTGACCCCACAAATAAACAAACTCCTACTGGTGGAGTTGTTAACCCTATCATAAGATTTAATACACATATAATCGCAAATTGTGTTGGTTCCATTCCTATTTCTAATGCTATCGGTAATAAAACAGGAAATAAAATTACTAATGCTGCTATTGTTTCCATAAACATTCCAACAAATAATAATAATACATTTATTAATAATATTATCACTATTGGAGATGATGATATTGATAAAATAGCATCTGCTATCATTTGTGGTATTCTTTCACTAGATAAAATCCAAGCAAATACGTTAGCAAATCCCACTAATATCATTATAGAAGATGTCATAACAATTGAATCTATAACAATTACTGGTATATCTTTAATTTTTAATTCTTTATAAACAAATTTTCCTACTATTAATCCATATACTACTGCAACTATTGCTGCTTCTGTAGGAGTAAATACTCCACCTAAAATACCAAATAATATTAAAAATGTCATCAATATAGCCCAAAATGCTCCTTTAAAAGCATCAAAAAACTCTCTAAAACCAACCATTTTTCTTTTAGGATAATTTCTTTTAATTGCATAATAATATGAAATTAACATTAATCCTAATCCCAATAATATTCCAGGAAAAATACCAGCTACAAATAATTTACCAACTGATATTCCGGTTAATGTACCAGCTATTATCATTGGTAAACTTGGCGGAATTATTGGCCCTATTGTTGATGAAGATACTGTTACAGCTACTGAATAACCCGTATCATAACCCTCATCTTTCATAGCAGGTATTAATACTGCACCTAAACTTGCTGTATCTGCAAGTGCAGTTCCTGATATTCCTGCAAAAATCATTGAGGCAGCTATATTGGCTATAGCCAAACCTCCTCTAATTGGTCCTACTAATGCATTAGAAAATTTAATAATTCTTTTAGTCATTCCACTACCATTCATTAAATTTCCTGCTAGGATAAATCCTGGTATACACACTAAAACAAATGAATCAATCCCAACATACATTTTTTGAGCTATTATTGAAAGTGGTATCCCTTTTAATATTAAATATGTCAAAGATGATAACCCAAGTGAAAAAGCTATTGGTACTCCTAAAAATATTAATACTACAAAACTTACAAACAATAATACTACCATTTCTTTTCACTACCTTTCACTAAAAGGTCCTTTAAATACATTATACTAAATATTGATATGAGAACACATGTCCCAACTATACTAATATAAACATATCCCATTTTATGACCTAAAGTTACTGAATGTTGATTCATTCCTAATTTCACAAAAACAAGTCCTTTATATGCCGTTATTGAAAAAAGTATTATAGATATTATTTCTATTAAAATATCAAATATGCGCTTTACTCTCGGGTTAAGTTTATGATGAAAAATTTCCACATTTACATATCCTCTTTTTTCAATTGCAAGTGGTGCTCCAAAAGCAATTGAATATACAAATAATAACCTAGACATTTCTTCTGTCCAAACCACGCTAAACTGTGGAAAAAATCTTCTACTTATAATCTGATATAACACATTTATAACTAAAAATGAAAAAGATAAAAAAGTACATATTTCTAATATCTTTATCAAAAATTTTTTCATAATTAATCTCCTAAATATAATTTAATTATTTAATTTTTTGCATTCTTTCAAATAAATCATACTGTTCTTTTGTTAAACTATTCTTAATTGCAATTTTCATAGCTTCTCTAAATTCAGATTTATTTACCTTATCATTTATAATTACTCCTTTATCAATTATTTTTTGCTTATATTCTGCAATTTCATTTTCAAATAAATTATCTCCAAATTTTTGTGCTTCTTTTGCTGCTTCTATAACTTTTTCTTGAAGTTCTTTTGAAAGTGAATCAAATTGATTTTTACCTAATACTACATAAACCCATTGATTAACATGTTCCGTTTCATTCACATATTTTTGTACTTCATATAATCCAGCTGTATAAATTAAATCATATGGATTTTCTTGTCCTGAAATAACACCTTGTTGTAACGCTGTAAATACTTCACTAAATGCCATAACCTGTGGTTGAGCACCTGCTGCTTTCCAAGCGTCTAAAAACAAAGGTACATTAGGAACTCTCATTTTAAATCCTTTTAAATCTTCTAAATTAGAAATTGGTTTATTTGATGTTAAGTTTCTTGGTGCTCTTTTATGATAATAAATCGGTATAACATTTACTTTTTCTATAATTTGTTGTTCAATTTCTCTCCCTAAATCACTATTTACAATTTTAACCATTTGTTCTGGACTTTCAAAGGCATATGGTATTGCTAGCAATGCTGCTTTTGGTGCATAAGCCGCCATTGATTCTCCAGCTATTGTCATATCAGCTGTTCCACTTTGAATAAGATTTAAATTATCTATTTCACTACCCAATGATTCGTTTGGATAAATAACCACTTCTATTTTACCATCTGTTTTTTCTTTTATTAATTCTCCAAATTTTTCAGCTGTTTTATGCCATATGTGTGTATCATTAGCTAAATGTCCTAATTTCCAAACTATTTTGGAATCTTCTTTATTTTCACCACAACTTACAAATATTAACATCATAAATAATGTTGTTATTAATATTTTAAATTTTCCCATTATATTTTCCCCCTTTTATACTTCCAAATATGTACTAAACCTAAGATCAATAAGTATAATTGTATGTCCACATCCAAAAGTAAACGAATTTATTTAAAAAACAAATTAATATATGTTATTTTTTATTTTTTGATACTTTTCAACAAATTTATTTGCTTCAATAATGATACTATCATATCCTTTTTCTTTAACATTTTTCACCAAAGCTCCACCTATGCCAATTGCATATGCTCCTTTTTCTAACCATTCATCAATATTATCTATACTTACTCCACCACTTGGCATAATATTAGCATTAGGTATCGGTCCTTTTATATCTTTTATAAATCCTGCCCCTAATACACTTGATGGGAATAATTTTAACAAATCACAACCATATGACATTGCATTTAATATTTCTGTAACACTTCCACACCCAGGAATATATGGTATTGAATATCTATTACATAATAATGCAATTTCAACATCTAAATTAGGACTAACTATAAATTTTGCACCATTTAAAATTGCAATTCTTGCTGTTATATTATCAATAACAGTTCCTGCTCCTATAATAACTTCATTATTTTCATATTTTTTTGAAAGTAATTTTATAGTTTCATCTGCATTTGGTGTTGTAAAAGTTAATTCTATTATTTTTATTCCACCTTCTATTATTTTCTCAGATATTATATATGCTTCTTCACTTG
>NZ_LOQI01000064.1 GCF_001517915.1 Oceanivirga salmonicida
AATGGCAAAACATGTCATAATAAAAAATAAAAACAATATTGGCCAAGAAACAAGCATATGTGCTAATTGTTTTTTCTTATCATAAACTTTAAAAGCAATCAATATATTAAATATAATTATTAGTGGGTAAATAAAAATTAATAATGCTAATAAATCACTAGAACTAGGTAAGACCACAAAAAATAATAAAGGCCATAATAATAATAATGGATAAGATATAATTAAAATAAAATTAAGAAAAATCAATATATAAAATAATTCACTTTTTTCTTTCATTTTTACTCGCTTTCTTTAAAATTTCAAAATAGAAACTCCAAACAAATTAAGTATGATAGCATGTAATAAACTAAATAATAAAATTGGTATAAGTAGAATAAAAACTGTTAATTCATAAACTAAACTGCTTCTATTATCACTTTTTTTACCTTTAATACGATTAATAAATGAACCTGCTGGTATACCAGTAGCGTTTCCTAGCATAATTGCTCTAATAGCTGAAAGTATTGCCTCAGCTTTTTCTATCCCATATTCTTTTACTAATTCATCCCAAGAACTTTTACTTACTTTTCCTCTTGTATCAGCATAATGTTGTGCAAAAAGTATAGCTTTTGCTTCATTTGTAGGTACATTAGTAAAATCTGTATCAAGATATGCCTTTATTTCATTATCACTAAGACCAGCTTCAAAGGCTGTTTTTGTATGAGCATAAGAACACATACTACATTTATTTACACCAGTAACTGCAAGCATAATTCTTTCTTGTAATTTTTCGTTCATAATACCATTTTTTTTAGATTTTATAAATCTAATAATTCCCCTAAAAAATTTCAAACAAATGTCATATATTTCATAAAATGTAAATAATTTTTTCATTAAAAACTCCTAAATAAAATACTATATAAATAATTTGATAAAAAAATTAAAAATAATTACCTTGTTTTCCTAAATGTCAAAAGTATAATTGGTAAAATTACAAGTGTAAATGCTAATTTTTTTCTTTTATTATAATTAATAAATGCTATATTAAAATAAAACAATACTATAATTGGATAAACAGCAATAAATACTTTAGGATTTCCCCCGCCTATTGCAATAATAAACATTAATGCTACATAAATTATTGTAAGTATTATTAAACTAATTCCAGTCAATACGAAAAATAGTATTCTTTCAACTTTTTCATCATCCATTTTTTATTCCTACTTCAAAAATTCTGGCGACAGTATATTCCCTGAATTTCCTTGGACCTTTGGTAATGCTCCATCCCATTTTTCTATCATCATTTTTTGTAATAATTGTGGTGTTAATGATTTTGATTCAACTAAGTTAGCCTTAGCTTGTAATTCTTTTTCTTTTAAGTTAAATTCTGCTAATTTAATTTTATTTTCAACTTCTACTGATAATTTTTCTTGTTCTGCTCTTGCTCTTTCAACTGCTTGTTCCGCTACCTTTTTAAGTTCAATGGCATTTTCATATTCATCAGAAAAATCATGATTTACTATTGATATATTACTTACTAATATTCCATATTTTTCAAAATCTTTTTTTAATTCAGTAAATATAATTTGAGAAATTTCAATTCTTTTTGATATAAATTCTTCTATAGTATATTTACTAATTGTTGCTTGTACAACTTCTTTAACCCTAGGTTGAATAAATCTACTTTCATGTCTACCCTTAAATGATTTATATAACAATTCTGGATTATTTATACTTGCCTGTACTGTAAATTCTATATTTATAGTTTGAATATCTTTTGTAGAAACATTCATTGATAAATCTCCATAATTATTTTCACTATTTTTTAAAAAGTAATATGTTCTTTCTCTTGTTTCCATTATATATTTACTTTGCACAAATGGTATTTTAAAATGAAGTCCTGCTTCTTCTATCTTTACTACTTTCCCAAAATTAGATATTATTGCAACTTCCCCTGTATCAACAGTGTATACATTTAAAAATACTAATGCTAATACTATTGCAGAAATAATTACTCCAAATATTTTAGTTATATCAGATGCTTTAAATTCTTTATTCATTTTTTTCTTCCTTTCTGGATTTTATTTCTATAATTATACCACTTTTTATTTTTTTTATAAATAGGTTAAGTATATTTATAGAATAATTATAGTACTTTTATAAAAAATTAAAAAAAAATTACAAATTATTTTCATATTTTTGTTTTTTTTATTTTTAATTTATGATATACTAAAAATAAGAATATATTGTGTTTAAATTTTACATTAAATACAATATATGGTTAATTTGGAGGTAGTTTAAATGATAGTTGTAAAGCGTGATGGAAGAGAAGTTCCATATGATAGAGAGAAAATAATAAATGCCATAAATAAGGCCAATGATAATGTTACACAAAATGAAAGAGTTAGTAAAACTAAAATTGACGAAATTTTAGATGAAATAGAAAGTACAAATAAAGAAAAATTAGAAGTTGAAGAAATTCAAGATTTTATTGAATTTAAATTAATGGAAGATAACAAATATGATTTAGCAAAAAAATATATAATTTATAGATACACAAGAGCATTAGTAAGAAAAGCCAATACTACCGATGATTCAATTTTAAGCCTTATAAATAATTCAAATAAAGAAGTCAGCGAAGAAAATTCAAATAAAAATGCAAGTATTGCTTCGACACAAAGAGATTTAATTGCTGGTGAAGTTTCAAAAGATTTAAGTAGAAGAATATTATTATCTGAAAAACTAAGAAATGCCCACGATAATGGAGAATTACATTTTCATGATATGGATTATTTCTTACAACCAATTTTCAATTGCTGCCTAATAAATATAGAGGATATGTTAGAAAATGGGACTGTAATGAATGCAAAATTAATTGAAAGTCCAAAAAGTTTTCAAGTTGCTTGTACAATATTAACACAAATTATAGCAGCTGTTGCATCTAGTCAATATGGTGGACAATCAGTAGAAATAAGACATTTAGGAAAATATTTAAGAAAAAGTCGTGATAAATATTATAAAGCTACTAAAAAACAATTCAAAGATACTTTATCAGAAGAACTAATAAATGAAATAGTTGATTCTAGAATAAAAGATGAATTAAAATCTGGTGTCCAAACTATACAATATCAAATAAATACTTTAATGACTACTAATGGTCAATCTCCATTTGTAACTTTATTCTTACATTTAGTTGAAGATGACCCATATATTGATGAATCTGCATTAATAATTGAAGAAATTTTAAAACAAAGATATGAAGGTATAAAAAATGAAAAAGGTGTATATATAACACCAGCATTCCCTAAATTAGTGTATGTTTTAGATGAATTTAATTCATTAAAAGGTGGAAAATATGATTATTTAACTAAATTAGCAGTTAAATGTTCATCTAAGAGAATGTACCCTGATTATATAAGTGCTAAAAAAATGAGAGAAAATTACAAGGGTAATGTATTTAGCCCTATGGGATGCAGAAGCTTTTTATCTCCTTGGGTAGATGAAAATGGAAATTATAAGTTCGAAGGAAGATTTAATCAAGGTGTTGTAAGTCTTAATTTACCACAAATAGCAATATTATCAGGTCCTAGTGAAGAAGAATATATGAAACTATTAGATAAAAGATTAGATTTAGCATTTGAAGCCCTTATGGCTCGTCATAATAGACTATTAGGTACTACATCAGACATAAGTCCTATTCATTGGCAATACGGTGCCATTGCAAGGCTTAAAAAGGGTGAAAAGATTGATAAATACCTAAAAGATGGTTACTCAACTATATCTTTAGGTTATATAGGTCTTTATGAAGCAACTAAACTTGTTAAAGGAGTTTCTCATACAACAGAAATTGGTAAAGATTTCGCATTAAAAGTTATGAGAAAATTATATGATACTTGTGAAAAATGGAAAAAAGAAACTGGTATAGGATTTGGTCTATATGGAACACCTGCTGAAAGTCTATGTTATAGATTTGCAAAAATTGATAAAGAAAGATTTGGAAATATAAAAGATATAACTGATAAAGGTTACTATACTAATTCTTATCATGTTGATGTAAGAGAAAATATAGATGCAATGAGTAAATTTGCTTTTGAATCTCAATTCCAATCATTATCTAATGGTGGTGCTATATCTTATGTAGAAATACCTAATTTAAGTAAAAATTTGGAAGCAATAGAAGAAGTAGTTAAATTTATGTATGATCACATACAATATGCAGAATTTAATACTAAATCAGATTATTGCTATGTTTGTGGATTTGATGAAGAAATAATAATAAACTCTGATGGAGATTGGGAATGCCCTCAATGTAAAAATAGAGATCACGGTAAAATGAATGTAACTAGAAGAACTTGCGGTTATTTAGGAGAAAACTTCTGGAATGCAGGTAAAACGAAAGAGATCTCAAAAAGAGTATTACATCTATGAATTACGCACTTATAAAAGAATTTGATGTAGCAAATGGACCAGGTATTAGAACATCACTATTTGTTAGTGGTTGTGTACATGCATGTAAAGGTTGTTTTAATGAAGCAATTTGGGATTTTAAATGTGGTCAAGAATTTACTGATGAAACAATAGAATATATAATAAAACTATTAAAAAGAGAATACATAAGAGGCTTAACACTATTAGGAGGAGAGCCTCTTGATCCTCAAAATCAAGAATGTGTATATAAACTAGTTAAAAAAGTTAGACAAGAACTCCCAGATAAAACTATATGGTGTTATTCAGGTTATACTTACGAATATATTACTAGTTTTATGTATAAAAAACTCCCCTATACTAAAAAATTATTAGAAAATGTAGATGTATTAGTTGATGGTAAATTTGTACTAGAATTACTTGATTTAAAACTACAATTTAGAGGTTCTGCTAATCAAAGAGTCATTGATTTAAGAAAAACAGAAGAAAATAATAAAATTATATGGGCATTATCAAAAGAAGAAGAAAATAAATACATAA
This sequence comes from Oceanivirga salmonicida, assembly GCF_001517915.1. Classification (NCBI taxonomy): domain Bacteria; kingdom Fusobacteriati; phylum Fusobacteriota; class Fusobacteriia; order Fusobacteriales; family Leptotrichiaceae; genus Oceanivirga; species Oceanivirga salmonicida. The sequence continues at coordinate 4,945 of NZ_LOQI01000064.1, forward strand.
AAAGCATTAAAGATAAAGGCTAAGTATCGTAAATAAGAAATTTACTAACTTAGCCCTTTTATTTTTTTATCTCAACTATAAAACTTAATCCTTCTTTATCATCATAATATATTCTAACATTATCTGCCAACATAAATAATAGCTCTAACTCATCTTCATCAGAATTATCCCCAACTAATTCCCAAAAATAATCATATTCCATATCTTTATGTGCCTTATAATTTAAAATTAATTCATTTAATTCTTCTTCATTTATAACTACTTTACTTTTAGCGGTTATAATAAATTCATTTTCTAAATCTTCTAATTCTAAACTAACTTTTTTAGAGCCTCTATTTAAAAGGAACTTTATTAGTTCATCTCCCATTTTACTTATTTTTCTCTTGTATTCTTCCATTTTTTAAGTCCTCCCTCTATTCCAGTTATTAATGGTAAATATACTGAAACAGTCATTCCTGCTGCTAAAGCAGAACTATATAAATTAATTCCTCCATGTATTAAGCCTATGCTAATAGCCATAGGATAATATAAAATACCTACACCTATACCATAAATTATACCAAATTTACCAGCAATAGGTGCTAATGATGTTGATAAGAACAAACTTAATACAAATATTGTTGTTGGTACTTCTGCATTTAATACATAACTTGATATTATTACTCCTATTATTACGGGAAATATATTTTTAAGATGCTTACCTATTCCACCAAATCCTACCAATGTTAATAAACCTGCAATAACTGGTGCATTTAGTTTTCCATGTATTAAAATTAGTATTAATCCAAATATACCTAGTAATCCCATATTAAATATGGAAATATAAAATCCTTCTTTTTGCACAAAATCCGTAACTAATCTACCTGTATGTTTATATAACATATATAAATTTATTTTAAAATTATCTTTACATTTAATATACCCTATTATTATCAACATTAAGAAATATAGTAAAAATAATATAAAAATACTTTTATCAAATTTTTGATAAAACACTTTATTAGTATCAAATTCTATACCGAAATTTTTTAATATAGAATATATTAATATAGATATTACTCCTACACCTAATCCCGAATTATATAATATATACCCATTATGAAAATGAACTACATGCTTTACTATAAATGGAAATATAAATGCAACCAATATTGCTATCAATACTCCCCAATAAGGAATAGCACTAACAACAGGAGCTAATGCAGTTGACATCATTGATGGATATATTACATTTTTTAAATTCTGCTTATTAAATAAAGCATGTAAATACCCTCCGACATAAAACGGAAGTATATTTATCATCGTCTTTCCCATCAACCCAAAAGATAACATTAAAAATATAGCAGATATTAATAATCCATTAAGTTTTAATCTTAATTTAAAAAGTATGGCTATATTTATAATAGTTATTACTGCAGCATTTATAAATGCAGCAGATACTCCTGCAATTTGGAAATAATCTGTAACTAAAATATTGTTAGTTTTTAATATTACCATTAACCCTTTACTTATATTTAAAATACTATCTGTCAATAATGCATAAATAATCATAAAAACGGGTAAAATTAAAATAATAATATACTCTTTATATAATTTTCTCATTTAACTCCTTTATTTTTAATATTCCTAAACTCGCTACCATTACAATAATCATTATATTTAACATTTTTTTCTACTTCTATAATATTATACCACAAAAAAAGAAACAAAAAGAAAATTTATTCCTAATTGTTTCATTTTTACCTAAAATAATTCAGGTGCTTCTAATATATTTAAATCTTTATCAATTTCAAATACTAATGGTTTACCTGTTGGTAAATTTAAATCTAATATTTTAACATCATCTATATTTAATAAATATTTAATTAATGCTCTTAAACTATTTCCATGTGCTGCTATTATTACATTTTTACCAGCTTTAATATCTTTTGATATTGATTCGTTCCAATAAGGTAAAACACGAGCTATAGTATCTTTTAAACTTTCTCCTTTTGGTAAATCTTTTTCATCTACTTCTTGATATCTTCTATCATTTTGTGGTAATCTTTCATCACCATCTTCTAATTTTGGAGGTGCTATATCAAAACTTCTTCTCCATTGATGAACTTGTTCTTCACCATATTTTTTAGCAGTTTCTGCCTTATTTAATCCTTGAAGTGCTCCATAATGTCTTTCATTTAATCTCCATGTTTTATAAACTGGTAAATATAATTGATTAGCTTCTTCTAATATAAAATTCAAAGTTTTTATTGCTCTTTTTTGGAATGAAGTATATGCAACATCAAATAAGATACCTTCTTCTAAGATAGTTTTCCCTCCTTGTTTTGCTTCTGCTATTCCTTTTTCTGTTAAGTCAACATCTGTCCAACCAGTAAATCTGTTTTCTAAATTCCATTGACTTTCTCCATGACGAACTAATACTAATTTCATAATTTTTTCTCCTTCCAAATATCTTAAATATCTCAAATCTGTATTAATTATACTATAATATGAGTTTTTTTTCAATTGTTATGTTAAAAAATTAACTTGAATGACTATAATTATATAAAAAATTAAGGTCTAAGCATTAAAACTTAAACCTTTTATTATTTTTAATTTATTTTTAGAATGAATAACCTATATTAAGTCCAACATTATATGCTCCACCAAATTCTTTTTGAAGGAATATTGAACCCCCTGCTTCTAAATCAAATGAAACATTTTTATAATCTAATCCTAAAACTGCATGCATTGGTATACCCCAATGTGTTGTCAATGTAAAACTAGTTACCCCTGGTGCTTTTAAATGTGTACCAGCAAGAATCATATCAAGTCCTGTTTTAGCTCCAACTCTTAAATTAAGATCTGGATTAACCATGTATTTTAATTGAGCAGTTCCATATGGTTCTAAAAACATAAAAAAAGTTGTAGCTGTTCCTCCATTTAATGATACTTTTTTAGGGAATATAAATTTAAAATCCCCTCCTCCACCAGCTAATACTGATAATTTGTCATTTATTTTATGAATAGGAACAAGATGTCTTGCATCTATTACAGCATAACCATTAGTATATTCTTTATCTCCAAACACTCCTGCACCACCAGATACTGTTGTAACTCCTTTAGCCATTGAAAATGCTGATGCTATCATGGCAATTGTTAATAATATTTTTTTCATTTTTTTACCCCCTATTTTTTTCAAATATATTTGACTAATAGTATTATACTAATTTTTTTTAAAAAGTCAATTAAAAATGTTACAAAAAATAACTTGAATAACTATAATCAAAAAAATTAAGGTCTAAGCATTAAAATTTAAACTTTTTATTATTTTTAAAATGAATACCCTATACTAAGTCCTGTAACAACCATTCCACCAACAGGTTTAAATCCAGCAATTGTTGCGCCTGCTTCTAAATCAACTGATAAATGTTTCCAGTTTACTCCAAATACTAATCCTGCTGGAACCATTGGTAAAAATGCAAATCCTCCTGGTACAAAAGCGTCATAACCTATTTCAGTTCCAATTCCTATTTTTCCTCCAAATCTTAATTTAGTTTCAGGTGCAACTTTATACCCTAATTGTACTGTACCATATGGTAATATATCAGTAGCAATAATGACTCTATTTAATCTAGTTGTAGGAACTGTTACCTTTATATCTGCTCCACCTCCAACTAATACTGATAATTTTTCCTTTTCATAAACAGGTAAAACATAATTAGAATTTAGATTAATAGTTGGTATATATTTAGGAACTATATTTCTAGTAAATGGTACATATACCCCTGCTCCACCACCAATTGTAACTGTTCCCTTAGCCATTGATAAAGCTGATGTTATCATGGCAACTGTCAATAAAAATTTTTTCATTTTTTCCCTTGTATGATATAGTCAAACGACTATACATACTTCTCCTTTCATAATTTTATATATATTTATTTATATATTTAATTTATTAATTTGATTTGTCGTTGTATAATAATAATGTAGTTACTGTGTATTTTTTATTTTTACATATAGCATAGACTATTTAAA
>NZ_LOQI01000065.1 GCF_001517915.1 Oceanivirga salmonicida
GTGGATTAACAACATCAGCTGGTATTTGGGCAACGGCAGGTGTTGGAATGTCTGTTGGAGCAGGTCTAATAAAATTAGGTATTTTTGTATCAATATTGCTATTATTTCTACAAATATATACACATATTAGCACATTCTTAAATCAAAAAGAAGGTTATAGATATAAGGTATTATTAAAATTAAGAAATAGTAATTTGAATGAATTTCCAGATATTAAAGTAGAACTATTACAAAAAAAACTTATTATTGAAAATGTCAATATTTTAAAAAAAGAAAGTCATGTTGATGTTGAAATAGATGTAATAAGTAAAGGTTCATTAGATAGGTTAACTGTAATAGAAGGAATACTTAAATATGAATCAGTCTTAACAATAAATATAGAGTAATTTAAACAATAAATTATTATACAAAAAAGATGTTAAAATCAAAATTGAGATTAACATCTTTTTATTTTTACCATCTATATCTAAGATCTAAATGGATATCTATTACTTTATTATCTTTAACATTGTTTCCTATAAATTTAATAGGAGCACCAATAGTTGTATTTAAATTTAAATTTTTTAAAATACTATATTCTAAAGTAATTTTAGGTTCTATAATATGTTTTATATCTAATTTAGAACTAGCATACAGTTTAGTATCTCCAATAATTACATTTCCAATACTTGTATGTCTAATATTTAAATTATGCCCTAGACCTAGATTTATATTTAATTTGTCATTAGCCTTTAATCCATAGCCTATATAATTATCAGTGTTAAAATTAATTTCCTTAACAGATAAATTAGCTTTTTCAGTTGATTTTTTATTTTCTCCACTTATTTTAGGACTTTCAAGTGTAAGTTTTGGATTATTTCTTACTTGATTTTCACTATCGTAACTAAGACATAGTCCATTTTTACAATAGAAATAATTAGGTCTAACTTTTTCTTTAAATGCCTTTATTATTTCACCTGGAATATTATTCTTATCTAATTCTTGGAATTCACTAGTTTTATAACTTCCATCAGCCTTGATTAAATAAATAGCATTCTGTGTAGTTCTGCTAATATCTTTATTAATTGAATTAGAAATATCAACACTAACATTTTTATAATTAAGTGTAGAATCTGAATTTATTCTTAATCCTAAATTTTCACCATAATTTAATTTGAATTTTAAATCAAATTCTTTTAATTTAATTTTTTTATTACTAGTAACAGTTTTAGTTACTTTATCTTTATATTTATTGACTTTACTTACATAAAGGTAATCTTTGTCTGAATCTTTTGTATGTTGCCAACTCCAATAAATATAGTTTTTTGCATATTCATCCATTGATTTTTCAAATTTAAATTCTTTGTCTTCTGTAACTACTGGAGCACTAGTTGTTGTTTCTTCACCGTACCCAATATTAGAAGACCCTTTAATTGAATATGTAAATTTAGATTTTACATTGCTTATTTCAAAATCATTATTACTTATTTCAATATAAGGTGATAAATTATATTTTATATTATTTGAATCAAATCCATAAATATCATCAACTAATATATCTTTTATGTGTTTGTACTCTGCTTCTTTTCTATTTTTTAATACGTATAAAATAGGTTCTTTAATATTATTCTTATAATAATCATTAGTTGTTTTAATTATTTTTCTAGTACCAACATTAAGTATATTATCTCCTGTATTAGCAATACCAAATTTAGCAACATAATTGTTATCTTCTTTTGATATACCTATTTGAGGCTTAACTTTAAAATTATATACTAATGGGTTTGCAACTAAGTCAAAATTAAATTTATTGTTTTTTCCGTGTAAATTAAGTTTTGCAAATCCAATATCAAATACAAATCTATATTTAAATACTTCATCTAATCTAGTACTAAGTTTTACATCACCACTTGTATTAAAGTTAAATATATCAAAATCAGTTGTTATTTTATCTATAATATCATTATCATCTAATAAGTATGTTACTTTTCCTGTATATATTGCATTAAACCCATCAAATTTATTATTTACTATACCAATAGGTAATTTGATTTCATTTGTTAAAATTAGATTTTTATTAGGTTTAGAACTTACAACTAATTTAGGGTAAACTATATTATATATATTGTACCAACTACTTTTAGCAGATTTTTCTTCTGTTTTAATATAGTCAGATGCATTAATGTTTCTTTTTACATTTTTATTTCCATTAGCAATTTCTTTGTCTATTAAAGCTTTTTCTGTTGTTTTAAGAGTATCTATTGCTTTTCCATCTTTTCCTATAGGTTTATTGTCCTTATCTCTAATAGCGACATTTTTTTTGTATTCTTTTCCATCTATTATTAGTTTAGGATTTTTAAGATAACCAAATTCTCCTATATGTCCTAATCCTAATTCAATTTCTACTTTATCTGATGCATTAAATCTATAACCTAAGTAATTATTTGTTGTTATATCATATAAATCATATTTAAATTCAGTATTCTTTTTAGAAAATGCATTTTTTGATTTTATTAATTCCGTACTAGAATTAAATATTAGCCCTTTTTTATTAACATTAAAATCTAAACCAAATTTATTTTTTATTTTTTCATAACTATAATTAGCATTTTTAATATTTATTTTTTCGTTTGAACTTGCTGATAATTTTACTAAATAATCGTCTTTTGCATAACCTACTTCAAATTTAAATATATCTTTACTCATTTTAGTAGCAGGTGCATCTTCAATATCTTTAACAATACTCTTTAAATTTTGATATAGTTCAAATTCATTTTTACCTTTTTCACTTCTATGTAAGTATATGCCCCTTAACATGTCAATTCCTGGCATTTCGTAAGGATCATTATATAAATTATCTCTAAGAGAATTTAAACCACCAAAAGCAATTTTAAATGCATTTCCAGCTATATTTTCTTTTTTGGAAAGTTCTTTAAGAATTTTGAAACTATTAGAGTGAATGTTTGATAATTCATTTAAAACATTTTTTTCAATATCATCACCTAAATAGTGCCATTTATTTAATTTTTCGTACTTACCGCTTTTATCTAAAATTTTTTTTGAAGGTTTTGTATTTTTCTCTTTTGTATTTGAACCACTATCTTCAAGTTTTGGTGTGATAGTTTCACCTAACATATGGGCTTTATCTAAACCATCAAAATATAAACGGTTAGGATCTGAAATTAAAGATAATTTTCCAAAATCCCAAGGTCTATCTCTTCTAGGTAGTGCACCTACAAAGTCATCAGGTATTTGATTCCAAATACCAATAGAAGAATATTTAGCATCAGGGTCAAATCCTATTCTTTCGTATAAATCACTTATTATATCTTTTGATAAATCAGTTCCTAATTTTTCAAAATCAACACCTCTAACCAAATCGTTTATAAGTGTAAGATCTGGAAGAAAATTACGCCCAGTAATATAATCAAGACCTTTTTTTAAAGGTGCATACTTTTTATCTCCAGCTAATATTTTGTCTGTTCTTTGTAAAACATATTTTACTGGTAAATCTCCATATAATGAACCTGAATATAGTCCTAGTATTCTACTAGTACCCTTATACCCAGAAACTTCTGCTTTTTCTAAATCTGCTCTATCTTTTTCATAATCATAATCTTTATCTGCAATCTTTTTTAATGTCCATTTTTTAAAATATTCTATTTTATTGTAACCAGGTGCAGCAGCTTTAAGATTTATAATTTCATCTTTGACATATACTTTCCTAGGGTCTGCATTAGGAACTCTTTCATAGCCTAGATTTAAGAAAAAACCATCTTTTTTTATCCTAAGTGTAGGACCTAAATGTACATATTTATCTTGCCCTTTAACATCAAATGTTATAGATGCTACACTATCTGGTAAAGGATTTAAACTAAATGCATAGTTTACTGCCTTATTTTTCGTTTCTTCTTCACTATCTAACTTGTCTAATCCGTATTTTTTGTTTACTTCACCTTTAATATATGAATAAATATAACCACTTAAATATTTATTACTGGAATTTATCCCTAATTTTAAGTTATTAATTTTATCATTATCTTTAACTGAAGTTTTACCTTGAATGTATGCACTAAGTCCAGAATAATCTTCTGAAAATTTTATATCAAATGTTTTATATAATCTTACTTTTTGCCCTAAATACTTAGTCGCTAAAAATAAATCTCTTTGATTAGGATTAACTATTGGTTGATATAAATTAGTATTATTTTTTTGCGGGGGCTTAGTATTAGGTTTATTAGTATTATTATTTATTTTTTCGTAATCTTCAAATTGTTTAGGTATAGCTAAATTTAATAGAGGTTTTACATAATCTACTCCATTGCTTAAATTGTCAACACCAAGCGAAGTTTCAAGACCCAAAGAAACTTCTGTTTTAAATTTAGCGGTACTTATTTGAGATACTAAAAAAATTAAAATCAAAATTTTTTTGTATACTTTCATTTTTTTCTCACTTTCATCTTTTTTTGGTTCACTTTGTGAACGACTTATGATAACATTAAAATCAAAAAAAATCAATGATATTTTTTAAACAGAATAAGTTTTCGCTGTATTTATTGAGAATTAAAAATCTTTATTTTATAAATTTTTAATAAAAAAAAGTCCATTTTTTACAAACAAACTATTTTTTATTTGGGTATATACTATTGTTCCCACTAGCAAAATATGCACATATACTAGCAATTATTAGGTAGGGGAGTATATTTATACCGAAAACCTCATAACCAATTAATATGGGGGTAATAAGCGTGTTAGAAGCTGCAGAAAAAACTACTGCATAACCAATTGAAGCCAATAAGTAAACTGGAATACCAAAATACATAGCAATCATTGCTCCTAAACTAGCCCCTATTGCAAATAAAGGTGTAACTTCTCCACCTTGATATGATAGAGAAAGTGTAAAGCATGTAAATATAATTTTAAGTAAAAAATCATAATTATTTATACTGATACCATTATTTTTAAATGACTCATATATTAAATTAGTTCCAAGACCTGCATATCTTGCACTGTCTACAAAATATATTGCAAATGATAATAATATTGACAAAATAAATACCATATAAATATTTTTTGATAAATATGGTTTTAAAAATTTGATTGTTTTTGTAAATATTATTGCCGCTATTGAAAACATTAGACTAGCAAATATTACAACTAGTAAAGTCTTAATATTAAAATTATAGACTTCATTTATTATATATTTAAAATGATATAGCCCTAAATACGAAGAAGTATAAGAAGCAATTAAACTTGCAAATACTATCATAAATATCCCTTGATATGAAAGTTTTTTTTCTTTATGATTAAACATAATTTCTATGGGAAATATCATTGCTGAAAGTGGAGTTCCAAAAAGCCCTGCAAACCCAGCACTCATACCCGCTAACATTGCTTCATGCTTATTTATTCCAAATTTTCTATATGTCATATTAGAAAAACTTGCACCTATTTGTACTGCTACACCTTCACGACCTGCTGATGCTCCAAATAAATGGGTAAGCCAAGTAGAAATCGTAATAAAAGGTATAAGTTTATTATCTATATGCTCGTTTTCTGTTTTATATGATAATTGAACTAAATTCATACCTTTTTTTAATCTTGGTGCATATTTAGAATACATGTAGTAAGTAACAGCACCAATAATAGGTAGTAAGAATATGATTTCTTTATGCATATCTCTATAATTAGAAACGGATATAAGAACAGTACCAAATATAGTAGTTATTATACCCATTATAATCCCTAATAATATTGTATAAACTATAAACATTAAAATTCAACCTTTACATTTGTATTAGCTTGCTCATTTGCTTCAAATAATTTTGCTTTTCTGAAATTAAATATTCCATAAAATAATGAGTTAGGGAATTTTTCAGTAAAAATATTCAATTCTCTACATGTAGCATTATAATATTTTCTAGCACTTAATATATCATTTTCAATTTCAGATAATTTTTCTTGTAAATTTAAAAATGAAGTATCTGCTTTTAATTCAGGGTATGCTTCAGTTAATAAAGATATATGTCTTAGAGCATCAGTAAGTTTGTTTTCATATTTTGCTATCTCTTCCACATTATCTAAATTTGTTAAATCCATATTAACTAATTTATTTCTTGCTTCTATTACTGCTGTTAATGTTTCTTTTTCATGAGTAGAGTAACCCTTTACTGTATTTACTAAATTAGGTATTAAATCTAATCTTTGTTGAAGATAAACTTTAATATTACTCCATGCTTCTTTGTTAATGTTATCAAGAGTAACAAATTTATTTTTTATTACTAATAAAAACATAAATATTAATATTACTAAAACTATAATAATTATATATTTCATATATTTATTCCTTTCTCTACAAATATGTAGTCTTTCATGATAATATTATAACTTTTTAAAGTAGTTTAGTCAATTTTAATGTGCTTATATATTTTAATTTTTAAAAATTACATGTAAGTCTGCACATGAAGTTTGCATAAAGAAAATATATATGTTAGTATTTATTGATAAGAGTTTTAATAAATGTTAGCAATAGTATGTTAAATAAGAAATTAAATAATAAGAAATAAATAATTATAAAGCAAAGAGATAGTTGAAAGGGAATATAAAAAAAATGTTAATAAATAAGAATTTAGAAATGATACTTTTTTACATTATATTATTAAGTTTAGTGCCTTATACAAAATATATATCATTTATATTAATTTTAGTAATATTTATCATAAAATATTTTTTAATTAAAAAAACACAAAAAGATGAAATTTATGCTTATGAACTTAAAATATTATATATTATTATGTGGGGAGTAACTTACAGTTATAAAATTAATATGTATATGGGTCTATATTTTGACTACTTTAATAAATTAGTCCTATTATTTATTATGTTTTTATATTTTACTAATTATAAAGACAAAGGTATAATTTTTAGAATAATAGATATTACTTTTTTAAATATATGTTTATTTTTCTATTCTTTGGGCTTTGTGATAATTTAAAAAAGATGATTAGGAGTAACAATGTTAAAAAAAATGATAAAAATAGAAATTTATTTATTATTATCAATTATAATTACTAGTAAAATATTAAATTTACATTACATAAGAGAAACTCCAGAAGTTGATAATGGAAATGCAATAATAGTATTTTATGTGCTATCTGGAATATGTTTACTATATTTATTATTTAAAAAAAATGAAAATAAGTATAATAATATTTTAAAAATTTTATTGATTATAGTAATACTAAATTTTATATTATACATATTAATTAATGGTTTTAATTTTGCAAGTATGACTATGATTTTAAGACCAATAAATTATAGAGAATATATATTTATTTTAATTATATTCCTAGTATTTATTTTATTAGATATATTGTATACAATATATAAAAAATTGTGTTTAGAAAATTAAATTTAATTTAAAATGACCCTTAAAATAATATGCAAAATTAAGGGTCATTTTTTGTTTGATTTTATAGTAGTTTAGTCAATTTTAAAGTGTAAATATGCAAAATTTTAAATTTATATATTTCTATTTTGAAAAATAATTGCAAATTTCATATACAGAGTAATAGTAAATTTGCATAAAAAATCTATATATGATATCCTTATATAGGGGGTATCGTAATAAATGTTAAAAATAAAATATAAAGTAATAAAAATGTTGGTATTTTTACTGCCAATAATAAGTTTTTCAGAATCAAGTTACATTGATAAAATTATATACAATGGGGAACAAAATTCCAAAATTATTAAATTAAATTCAAATTTAAAATCAGATACTAAATTAAATATTAAAGATATAGACTTATTAGTAGATAATTTTAAGTTCGCTAAAAATAATGACTTAAAAGTAAATTTAGAGCCTTCTAATAAAGAAAACTATGTAAATGTAGTAATAACAAATAAAAAGAAAAATCCTCTTAACTTATCAATAGGTTTTGATAATCATGGAAAAAGTTTAGATGATGGTATATATAGATATACATTAGAAACAGGATTATCAGGACTAGTATTAAATGAAAATTTCAAATTAACATATACATTCGTTATTCCTAAAAATCCAATTAGACAAAAAATATCAGATTTAAAACCAGGAGAAACTTTAAAAAAAGATTTAAGAAAAGCTAGAAAGAATAATAATTTAAATATAGAATTTTCAATGCCAATAAAACAATTTAAAACATATCTGACATACACATATAGCGACTATAAAAAATCAATATTGGGAAAAAATAATGCACATGATATAAGTGGAAACACAAATAAAATAGAAGCAAAATTAAAGGCAGAAGTATATAGAAATAAAAACAAAAAAGTAAATATAATAGGTAAATATTCATATGCTCATAAAAAAAGTTATGTGGAAGATGTCTTATTAAATAAAGATAATATTCATAATATAGGAATAGGATTTGAATATACTAATGATAATGTAGAAATAAAAAGTATATTTGAAAATACAATAGAGAATAAAAAATATAAACCGAGTTTAAACACTAATATAAGTTTAAGTAAAATGTATAAACAAGGTATTAATATAGGTATGGATGTATCAAATGTAATTGAAAAAAATAATAGTAATATAGAATTGAAATTTAAGGGAAGTTATAAAATACTATACACCGAATTGGGAATAAACACAAACTTTAAAAATGTACGACCATTAATAAAAGTAGGTTTAAAAAAAGATTTGGGTATAGTATTTTTTGATACTGCATTAGACTACAATGAAAAATTAAAATTACTATTTAATATTAAAATTAATTTAATTAGATAAAAAAGGAACTATAAAATAATGAGAATAAAAGTTAAAGAATATAAAAATATTTTAAGAATATACCGAAGTAGCATTAAATAATTTAGTTATGTATAAAAATATAGAAAAGAGGAATTGGAT
>NZ_LOQI01000066.1 GCF_001517915.1 Oceanivirga salmonicida
AGAAAAACAATTAGAATTAAGTCAAAAAGATTTAAAAATTCATCATTTGAAATTAGAATTGGGTAAAATAGATGTTACAACTTACCTAAAAAAAATGGATGAACATAATACAAAAGAATTAGAACTTATAAAAGCAAAAATTAAATTTACAAAATATATATTAGAAAGAGAGAGATAATATGAAAAGAAAAAGTAAGTTAAAAATAATAATTTTAATAATTGCATTTTTAGGAATAGGTGTAACTGCAAGAATGTATTATAATTCAAAAAATCAAAAAATAGCATATAGTAGTGAAAAAGCAACTAAGAGTAATCTTGCATTAAGTTATGACGTTTCTGGAGTAGTAGAAGCCAAAAAAGTTGTAACAGTTTTTTCGAATAATGAAGCAACAGTTGAAAAAATTAATTTTAGAGAAGGAGAACAAGTTAAAAAAAATGATACTCTATTAATTCTAAAAGGCAATCAATATGATACGAAAAAATTAAACATTGAACAAGCAGAAGCAATTTTAGCATTAAAAGCAAAAGAATATGAAGATGCTAAAGCGCTATATGAAGTAGGTGGTATATCAAAAGATGGATTAGAATTGGCATTGTTAGAATATAAAGAAGCTTTAACAAAAACTAAGTTAAATAAGAATGAATATGTTAAATTTGATAAATATATTAAATCTCCTATATCAGGTGTAATACTAGAAAGTAATGTCGATGCAAATTTTACTATTGATAAAAGAAAACCATTATTTAAAATAGCAGACACTGAAAATTTACAAATAAGTTTAGAAGTAGCAAATTCTAGTGCTAAAAATATTAAGGTTGATCAAAATGTTACTGTAGTATCTGAATCACTTGAAAATGGGAAAGTTTTAAATGGTAAGGTTAAAAGTGTATCAAATATAAGTTTTAAAAGTAGTAAAAGTAATGAAAATATAACAAAGGTTTTAGTAGAATTAGAAGATTATGCTAATTTAAAACCTGGTGATTATGTAGAAGCTAATATTATATATAAGAATATAGAAGATCAAATAATAGTACCATTCCAATATATAATAAATAAAGATGGTAAAAACTATGTATATATAAACAAAAATAATACAGTTGAAATGAAAGAAATAGTATTAGGAGATAATGATGGTATTAATTTTGAAATTAAAAGTGGTATAAATGAAAATGATGAATTGATATATAATGTTAATAATACATACAAAGTAGGAGATAAGATAAAATGATATATGTTAATAATTTAAAGAAAACATATAAGACAGGTAAGTTATCAGTTGAAGTATTAAAAGGTATAAATTTAGAAGTAACTAAGGGTGAATATGTTTCAATAATGGGGCCATCTGGTAGTGGTAAAAGTACCTTATTAAATATGTTAGGTTGCCTAGATGTTTTAACTTCAGGAACATATACATTAGATGATGCGAATATACAAGATTTAAATGATGATCAATTATCAATAGTAAGATGCAAAAAAATAGGTTTTGTATTTCAATCATATAATTTATTACCTAAATTAACTGCAAAAGAAAATGTAGAATTACCTGCAATGTATAAGGGAGTTAAGCATTCCGAAAGAGCAAAAAAGGCAGAAGAGCTTTTAGGACTGGTCGGTCTAAACGATAGAATTAATCATAAGCCGAATGAATTATCAGGTGGACAAAAGCAAAGAGTGGCAATAGCAAGAGCATTAATAAATGACCCTAAAATAATTTTGGCTGATGAACCAACTGGAAATTTAGATTCAAAATCTAGTGAAGAAATACTACAAATTTTTAGAAAATTGAATGATAGTGGTGTTACAATAATAATGGTAACACATGAAGAAGACGTAGCAGAACATACTAAGCGTATAGTTAGACTAAAAGATGGACTAATACATAAAGATGAGTTAGTAAAAAATAGACTAGGAGTATAAAATGAATATTTTAGAAATTGTAAAACTATCATTGGCAAACTTACTAAGTTTTAAATTTAGATCTTTTTTAACTATGTTGGGTATAATAATGGGAATAGCATCAGTAGTCTTATTATCATCATTAGGTGCTGGTTTTCAAAAAAAATTACTTTCAAATGTACAAGTAGCATTATCAAAAGTTGTAATAGTGCAAATTGATCAAAAATATACAAGAACAAACGATTTTAAAAGAACTGATTATTTCACAAAGAAAGATGAAATAATTTTTGAAAAAATTGAAGGTAATGACAAATCCTCTTTATTTTTACAAACAGGTGCTTTAACAAGTGATACAAGTAAATTTGCACAAATTGAAGGTATTAATGACAAATATTTCAGTATATTTTCTAAAAGAATTATTGAAGGTAGAAAGTTTAATGAAATTGATTATAATTCATACAATAAGGTTGTAATAGTGTCATCACTTACTGCTAAAAGATTATTTAAAAATGAGAGTGCTATAGGAAAAACTATCTCACTTAATGATTTTAATGGTAATTTTATGGGTAAATATAAAATTGTAGGTACATATAATGGAAATATGGATGACCAATATGATTTAACAAAAGAAGCAACGCCTTATGAAGTATTAATGCCTGCTAATGAATTTACAAGAGCAACTGATAATAGAGATAAAATAACTTCAATTATTACAATTAGTATAAAAGATGTTAAAAAAATAAAAAAACAAGTTGAGTTGATAAAGAAATATTTGGAAAAAAGAGGTTCTAAAAAAGACTTGTATACTGTAAAACCTGGTAGTGAAGAGTTAAAAAATATAACAAATATACTTGATAAGATAGAAGGATTTGTAAATTTAGTAGCATCTATATCTATAATAGTTGGTGGAGTAGGTGTTATGAATATAATGTTAGTTAGTGTTAAAGAAAGAATAACAGAAATTGGACTTAGAAAAGCAATAGGTGCTAAAAATAAAGATATAAGAAGACAATTTTTAATTGAAACCATGATACTTACAATTATAGGTGGATTTATAGGTATGTTGCTTGGTTATGGAATTGCATTTATAATAGGAATAAGTTTAAAGATAATACCTATATTAAAATTAGACATAATTATGACAGCATTTATAGTATCAAGTTTAACTGGTTTAATATTTGGTATATACCCAGCAAAACAAGCTTCAAAATTATCACCTATGGAAGCTTTAAGAAAAGAGTAATAACAATTAAAATATGAAAGGCAAAATATGAATATTATTGAGATTATAAAATTATCATTAGAAAATTTAATGAGTTTTAAATTTAGATCTTTTTTAACCATGCTAGGTATAATAATGGGAATAGCATCAGTAGTTTTATTATCATCACTGGGTGCTGGTTTCCAAAAGAAATTATTATCAGAAGCACAATTAGCAACTTCAAAAATAATAGTTGTAGATTTTGACCAAAAATATAGAACTTCGAATGATATAAAAGAATCTGATTATTTTTCACCAAAAGATGAATTAATTTTTGAAAAAATTGATGGTGTTGATAAAGCAATACTATGGGATCAAGATGCTGCATTAATAGGAAATTTTGGTGAAGAAGCTGGAAAATATATAATTTTTCAAGGAGCAAAAGATAAATATTTTTCAACTTATTCTAAAATAAATTTACAAGGTAGAAAATTTCTTGAAAGTGATTATAATTCAGACAATAAAGTAATAATGATATCAGATAATACAGCAAAAAAAATATTTAAGTTTGAAAATCCACTTGGTAAAACGATAGTATTAAATAATTTTGATGGAAGTCTTATAGGTAAATATAAAGTTATAGGTGTATATAATGGAAATCTTGATGACCAATCTACTTTATTCAGTGATTTACCATTTGAAGCATTATTACCATTTAATGAAGTTGTTAGAATAACTAATAACCGTAGTAAAACTTTTTCTAGTATTAATGTTAAAGTTAATAATATTAAAGAAATAAAAAAAGTTACTGAAGATATTAAAAAATACTTAGAGAAACGGGGCTCAAAAAAAGACTTATATAGTGTAAAACCATTTAGTGAAAATTTAAAGCAAATAACAGATATATTAGATAAAATTGCATTATTCATTAATTTAGTAGCATCCATATCAATAATAGTTGGTGGAGTAGGTGTTATGAATATAATGTTAGTTAGCGTTAAAGAAAGAATAACAGAAATTGGGCTTAGAAAAGCAATAGGTGCTAAAAACAAAGATATAATGACACAGTTTTTAATTGAAACTATGATACTTACAATTATAGGTGGACTTATAGGTATGTTGCTTGGTTATGGAATTGCATTTATAGTGGGAATTTATTTAAATGTCTTACCTATATTAGAAATTGGTATAATTACAACAGCATTTATAGTATCAAGTTTAACTGGATTAATATTTGGTATATATCCAGCAAAACAAGCATCTAAATTATCGCCAATGGAAGCATTAAGAAAAGAATAAAAATATGAATATATAAAAAGAAGAAGCCTTTTGAGAACAGAGTATGGTTCTGTAATGGCTTCTTTTTATATACTTAAATTTTATTTATTTTGTTTTCAAATAAGATTTTTGTAGTTTTTTAGTAATTTTATCAACTCTATCTTGATTTTTTTTGTTATTAATATTATTTTCAACACTATTATCATTTAATTCAGTGTATGCTATTTTTAAAATCTTTTTCATATTTTTATTATCGCTAGCATTTAAAATTTCATTTAAAAGTTTTGATTTATCGACATGTGATAATATTTCACGACGCATTTCAAACATATGATTTTTTTCTAAATATTTAGCAAATAATATTAGGTTTTGATCTTTACCTTCTCCAGCAGATAACATAACACCTAGTGGTAACCCATTTTTAGTCATATATACTGGTAAACTAATAGCTGGCTCTTTTGTCATATTAAACATTACAGGGAAAGGTGTATTTTTTAACATAGGTTCCCATTGATCAAAAAATATTTGTAAACCTGTTTTATAGTCTATTTTATCACTTTCAATATTAAGTAATTTATCAACCATTTCTTTTTCGATTACACCATCATAAATATCATTAGTTGTAGAATTTTTAGGAGCTATATATGAATTTGTTGGTGTTATAAGTATAGTATTGTCATTATGTATTTCTTTTAATTTGTTTATTAAGTTTTGATAATCTGGAGTACTTTCTCTTTTTTTGATGTCTGCAACTAGTTCTTTTTTATATTTTTTATAAAATTTCCAAATTGCATAATCTAATGGATCTATTTTGTTTATATCAACATTTTTTTTATTTAATAACTGCCCTATTTTTTTACCAAATACTAACATATTATACGTGTATTGTCTAAGCATTGCTCTACCATCAACAGGCCATTTAATTTCTTCAACTTCAAATCCTTTGCTTTTTAAAAATTTAACTGTTTTTAATACTGCAATTTTAGCATCTTTTGATACTGGTGTTCCCATTGGAGAATCAAGAATATATTTAATTTTCATATTTTTAATTTGTTCCAAATTACCATAATCTTTGCTCTTTAATAAATTCTTATCAAGTTTTTCAGTTTTTTCACTATTTAAAAAGAATTCTTTTGTATCATCAGCAGTTTTAGTTATTGCAAATTTTGAAAATGAACCACTTGTTTTTAAACCTATTAAGCCATTCCAAGAAGAAGGTATTCTAATACTACCACCAATATCAGAACCACTTGCAATACTTACCATACCTGATGAAATAGCAGCAGCACTACCACCACTTGAACCACCTGGATTTCTAGTAATATCAAAAGGGTTAGAACTAATACCAAATTTATGTGATAATGTTACATTTCTCATACCAAGTTCTGGATAAGAAGTAGCTCCTAATATTACCAAACCCATTTTCATATAGTCTTTTGCAACTGAACCATTTTCTACTGCAGGTTTTGTATCACTTAAAGCAACAAGACCCGTTGTATCACCTAAACCTTTTAATTGTTCCATACCTTTTAATACAGTAGGAACACCTGCAAACGGCATGTTTTTAATTCTAATATCGTTATTTTTAACCATTGAATCTATAGTTTTGGCATGGTTTAGTGCAGAATTTTTATCGATATATATTATTGCATTTAATTTTGGATTTTCTTTCTCGATAATACCATATGCAACATTGACTAATTCAACACTTGTAGTTTTTCCATTTTTGACCATATTTGCCAATTCTAATGACGATTTTTGCATATATTCTTTTTCACTTATTGCAAATGAAATAAGAGCAGAACATATAGCTAACAAACTTAATAATTTTTTCATATAATTACCTCCTAAGCATATTATACATTCAATATTAAAAATATCAAATATATGAATTTTTAACATGTTTATTTTAAAGATTTGTTATATTTATGACATAGTTATTAACATATTTTTTCATTATATGAAAAAAATAAATTATTTATTTTTGATATTTTAAAAATATGCTATAATATACTAAAATGTTTTTAGGGGTTAGGATGATAAATATATTAAAAAGAGCTTATAAAATATAATTTATTTAATCATATAAAATAAAATAGTAAACTTTATAAAGTACCTAAATACATTGATGATATAAAAGTTTTTATTTATGAAATGAATAAAAAAAGAAATAATATATACCCTTTGGCTTATGAAAATTGTTAACATAATCTAAATGATTTATATAATAAGGTATATGAATATAAAACAACTAATGATATAATAAATTATTAAAAAATTAAAAGGTGGAAGAATGAAAAATATATTTAAATTAAGCCCTATTATAATAATGGCAAGTCTTATGATTACCGGCTATGATGCACTTATAGTAGCACCTATTGCAACCATATATGCATGTGTTATAGCAGTAATTTTTACAAAAATGAAATTTAATGATGTTATTGAAGCAGCTATATCAAGTGTAAAAGAAATACAAATAGCATTATTTATACTTATGGTGGCATATGCGTTAGCCGAAGTATTCATTCATACTGGTGTTGGGGCTTCAGTTATAATCTTAGCACTTAAAATAGGTATTAATGCACGATTAGTTGCAGTTGTAGGAGCTGCAGTAACATCGATTTTATCTATTGCAACAGGTACAAGCTGGGGAACATTTGCTGCATGTGCACCAATATTTCTATGGTTAAACCATATAGTAGGTGGAAATGTAGCGTTAACAGTTGCAGCAATAGCTGGTGGTTCATGTTTTGGAGATAATATTGGTCTTATTTCTGAAACAACTATAATAAGTTCGGGAATACAAGATGTAGAAATAATAAGAAGGATTAGACACCAAGGTGTATGGTCAATATTGGTATTACTTACAAGTTTATTTATATTTTATATTTTTGGAATATTTTTAGGTCTAGAAACTAATATTGGAAATGCAAGTGATGCAATTAATCATATACCTAAAAATGTTTTAGCAGAACTTTCAATTAAGAATGCATCTTCAGTTAAACTATTAGAACAAGTAAAAAATGGAGTACCAATTTATATGATAATCCCATTAATAAGTGTATTGTTTCTTGCTTTTAAAGGATATCAAACATTAATTTGTTTATTTTCAGGCATAATAACCGCATATATTCTTGGAAAATATGCAGGAACTGTAATTAATTTAAATAATTATATTTTGATAGTAAAAAATGGTTTTTCATCAGCTGGAAACTGGGTAATAGTCATGATGCTATGGATATCAGCGTTTGGTGGAATAATGCGTAAAATGAATGCATTTGAGCCTATATCTAAATTTGTAATAAAATTTTCGAAATCAGTCAAACAAATGATGTTTTGTAATGGTATATTATGTATTTTAGGAAATGCAGCTTTAGCAGATGAAATGGCTCAAATTGTTACAATAGGTCCTATAACAAGAGAAATAATAGAAGATAATATTGAAGGATCAGAAGAAGACATGTATACGTTAAGACTAAGAAATGCAACATTTAGTGATGCGATGGGAGTATTTGGTTCACAATTAATACCATGGCATGCATATATAGCATTTTATGTAGGTACAGTTAATATAGTTTACCCATTAATTAAAATAACTGCATTAGATATTATAAAATACAATTTTATTGCTATAATAGCAGTTACAAGCATATTAATTTTAACACTGACAGGTTTTGATAAATATATACCATTATTTGGAATACCATCTGAACCGAAAGTAAAATTGAAAGATAAAAAATAAATTAAAAAGTCATTATGAAATATTAATGATTTTTTTTATTATATGAAATTATATAAAACAGAATAAAGTTTTTAAATTATCGGACGTAGTTGATAAGGAATTATTTTTCATTATTATAAGAACAAAATTATAATTATACAGTATTTTGAGAGAATTATAATGGGTAAATAGCGCTAAAAACATATTCAAGCATAAAATATCAACTCAAATACAGTTTAAGGCTAATTTAAGGCATATAATCAGCATAATAATAATTTAAGTGAAATAAATAAACTGAATAAGTCATTTCATAGAATATCTAATTAAAGAATATAAAAAAAAATAAAAAAACAGAATAGAGCTA
>NZ_LOQI01000067.1 GCF_001517915.1 Oceanivirga salmonicida
AAAAAGTATATGCAAAAGATATTAAGACATATGAGAGAGCATATAGAACATTAATAGCAACCCTATTTAATTTATCTGGTTATTATATAGCCAAAGTAGAACAAAAAGCAGGTATAGGAGAAGCAGATATAATATTACTACCAGCATATATAACAAGAAAAGCAAAATTAATAGAATTAAAATGTGTAGACACACCAAAAGATATAGAAAATAAACATAAAGAAGCAAAAGAACAAATAGAAGCAAAGAAATACAAAGATTATTTCACAGATGAACAGTTAGAAGGTTTACAAATATATACTATGGTATGTTGCAATTATGAAGTGAGTATAAGAGAAATTAATTAAAAATTTAAGTAGAGTATAGACAGAAAAATCTATGCTCTTTTTTATGGAAAAAATAGGATAAAAATGGTATACTTTAATAAACAATGTTTTTAATTTGTGTATTAAAAGTTACTAAAATAATTTAAAGATATATAAAAAAAGAAAGGAGATATACGGTATAGATTATTCTATATTGTATAAATAATATAATGACAAAATATGAGAATTTAGTTAAATTTTGGTTAACAGAATTTGTAGGAGATGAATCAAAATATACTATTAATGTAGTTGAAAAACAAGATAATATGACAATAGAAATAAGTCTTGATAAATCTGACATGGGGAAAATCATAGGAAAAAATGGAAATATAATAACAGCTTTAAGAAATTTTATAAATTCAATATCAAATAAAGATAAAAAAAATGTTAGAATATTAGTTAAGGATATTTAAAATGAATAAAAATTATAATACTTATATAATACTTGGTCTACAATTTGGAGACGAAGGTAAGGGTAAAATTATAGATAGATATGCAGTAGATGCTGATTATGTAATAAAATCTGTTGGCGGAAATAATGCAAGTCATACAATTATAAAAAACGATGAACAAATAGATTTAAATATGTTGCCTATAAGTGTAGTAAACAGTCAGGCTAAATGTATATTGGCAGCAGGAACTGTAATAGATATAGATAATTTTTTTGATGAAGTATATAGCATAGAAAAAACTGGTAAATTATTAACTAATTTATTTATTGATGGTAGGGCTAATATAGTTATGCCATATCACACAAAGATAGATAATGTTAAAGAAAAAATATTAGGTAAAAATGTTGTTCATTCATCTAAAAATGGTATAGGACCTTGTTATGTAGATAAAATATCTAAAATAGGAATAAGAATATCGGATTTATTAAATCCAGAAATTTTAAGAAATAAAATAACGCAAAATTTAAAAGAAAAAAATGATGTTTTAGTTAAATATAATGAAAATCCTATTGACGTAGAATACCTTGTAGAAAAATATACAGATTATGCAGAGAAATTAAGATATAGAATTATAGATGCAGTTAGTGAAATAAATAAAGCCATAGATGAAGGCGAAAAAGTAATATTTGAAGGAAGTCAGGCTTTAATGCTAGATAATGATTTTGGGACATACCCTGATGTAGTATCAACTGGTACTAATGCTTCAAGTATATGTAGTGGTGCAGGAATACCACCTTATAAGATTTCAAATATTATAGGAGTTATGAAAGCATACACAACCAGAGTATCAGGTGGTCTATTTCCTAGCGAAGTTTTTTTTGAAACAAGAGAACATTTTGCAAGAAAAGGAAATGAATATGTTACGGGAACTAATGTATTTAGGAGATGCGGTTGGTTAGACTTGGTTTTATTAAAATATAGTATAATGATAAATGGTGTTACTGATATTAATTTGACTAAATTAGATGTATTGACTGGTTTAGATAAAATAAAAATAGCAGTAGGGTATGAAATAGATAAAATAGTTTATCCTACTTATCCTTTGGAATGTGATAATAACAAAGATATTGATATATTATATAAAGAATTTGATGGTTGGTCAGAAGATATATCAAATATAAAAGAATATGCTGATTTACCTGAAAATTGTAAAAGATATATTGAGTATATTGAAGGATACTTGGGAGTTAGAATAAGTTTAATATCAGTAGGTTCTAAAAAAGAACAAATAATAATTAAATAAAGTCTAGGTAGATTTTTTTGACAGGAGTTAAGTATGCAATATTATAAAAATTTTTTTAAGAAAGTAAAAATTAAGGAGGAAATAATGAAAGGAACTATATGTGTTGATGGAGTAGTTGGAGTTGGTAAAAGTTCTTTGGCAGAATTAATAGCAAAAAGATATGGGATTAAGGTGTATGAAGAACCAGTAGTAGATAATCCTATTTTAGACAAATTTTATTATGATAAAAAAAGATGGAGTTTTCCTTTGCAAATATTCTTTCTTAATAAAAGATATAAGATGATAAAAGAAGCAGCTAGTTTAGAAACATGTGTTATGGATAGATCAATATATGGTGATGTAATATTTAGTAAAATGTTATATGAAGATGGAGATATGAGTAAGGAAGAATTTGAATTATATGAAGAATTACTATATAACATGCTTGAAAATGTACAAAAACCAGCACTTATGATATATCTTGAAACTTCTGTTGATAATGCAGTTGAGAGAATAAAAAAAAGAGGTAGAGATTACGAACAAATAGTACCAACTGATTATTGGATTAGTCTAGATAAAAATTATAGAGAATATTTTGATAACTATAATTTATCAGAATTTTTAAGAATAAATGTAGATGGACTAGATTTTGTAAATAATGAAAAAGATAAGGAATATATTTTTGATATAATAGATAAAAAATTAGGAATAAAATAATGAAGAAAATAATAAAGTTAAATCCTAAATTAGATTTAGAAGTTGCTTTTGGTATAGACAGTATTAAATTAGAAAATGTAGAAATTGTACCTGTAACAGTTATGCAAATTTTGATATATATAAAAGTTTTAGATGCAAATGATTACAAGGCTATAAGTAGATTAGATACTAATATAAAAAATAAATTAAAAAAAGAAAAAACTAGATATACATTAAAATATTTTTGTAAATTTAAAGATAATGAAAGTCTAGAAAATATTGCTAAATATATGTTAGAACTTATAGATTTTGAAAATTATAATGGAGAAGGTAAATTATCTAAAATAAATATAAGTGTACAAAATAATATAATACAATTAATTGTTTCAAATGACGTAGATAAAAATATAATAGAACATAATAATATTATAAGTATTTTGAAAGATAAAATAATAAGAGCTTATAAAAGACCTATTGAAGTTATTATGGCAAATAACCATATTAAAGCCCCCAAAACAAAAGTTCCTGAGGTAGTTCATAAAACTACCATAGTAGATTTTGAGTTGGGGAAATTTTTAGAATTAGAAGGAGAAATTTTCCATATAGTTGAAAAAAACATAGTTAAAAAAGATGGCGGGAAATTAAAAATAGTTTCTTTCTATATAACAGATAATGAAAATTCTTATGTTTGTAAAAAATTCTATA
Organism: Oceanivirga salmonicida; assembly: GCF_001517915.1. Classification (NCBI taxonomy): domain Bacteria; kingdom Fusobacteriati; phylum Fusobacteriota; class Fusobacteriia; order Fusobacteriales; family Leptotrichiaceae; genus Oceanivirga; species Oceanivirga salmonicida. The sequence continues at coordinate 3,441 of NZ_LOQI01000067.1, forward strand.
ATGGTGATTTAGAACATGGTATAAAAGTAAATGATATAGTAGAAGTTAAAGGAACTTTTACAAAAGATATGAATTTTGATCAAGATTACTATATTAAAACTAGTTTTATAAAAAAAGTTGGCGAAATTAGTCATGATATAATTGATTCAGCAGAGACTAAAAGAGTAGAACTTGGTATTAAAACTAATATGAGTGAAATGTATTCTAATATTAATTGTAAAAAAATAACAGATATTATGTCTAAAATGGGACATAAGGCTTTTGCAGTTACAGATTTAGGAGCAGTACATAGTTTTCCCTTTATATATAATGAAAAATCAGATGTTAAGGCTATATTGGGTCTAACTGCATATATGGTAGATGATAATGCCAAGTTAGTAATAAATCCTAAAAATGTTGTTTTAGAAGAAGAAACTTATGTTGTATTCGATATAGAAACTACTGGTTTTAATCCTTATGAAGATAAGATTATAGAAATAGGGGCAGTTAAAATAAAGAATTTAGAAGTAATAGATACTTTTTCTTGTTTTGTAAATCCAGAAAGAATAATACCAGAAAAAATAAAAGAATTAACTAATATTTCTGATGAAGACGTTAAAGATGCACAAACTATTGAAAAAGTAATGCCTGAATTTTTAGACTTTGTAAAAGATACAACATTAGTAGCTCATAATGCGAGATTTGACGTTGGTTTTATTACTGAAAAATGTAAACAATTAGATTATAAAACTAATTTTAGCTATATTGATACTATTGAATGGGCAAAACTTACTTTAAAAGATCAAAAAAGATTTAATTTAGATGCATTATGTAAAAGATTTAATATTGCAAATGATGACCACCATAGGGCCTTAAATGATGCTGAAGTTACTGCTAAGATTTTCATTTTGTTACTTAACAGAATATCAGTTATGAATGTAGTAACTTTAACTGACGTAAATGATAAATTACAATTAGATGTTAGTATAGCACCTGTTCAAATGACAACTATATTACTTAAAAGTCAAAAAGGTCTTAGTTCACTTTATGAATTAGTAAGTAAATCATATATAGAATATTTTGGAAGTAAAGTCCCAAGAATTCCTAAAAGTTTATTAGAAAAAAATAAAGAAGAATTATTAATATCATCATCTCCTAGTATGGGCTATAACAATTCAGGGGAATTAGTTAGTATGTATATAAGGGGTATGGATAAAGAAGAAATAGAAGAAGCAGCTAGATTTTATGACTATATTCAAATCTATCCTATAGGTAAATATGAAAAAGAAATAGCAACTGGTGAAATTAGTGGAGAAGATTATGTTAAAGAAATGAATAAATATTTCTATGATTTAGGAAATAAACTAAATAAAAAAACAGTTGCAGTAACAGACGTTATGTATATGACTAAACGGGAATCAAAAGCAAAAAAAGTGCTTCAGATGGCAAATGGAGAATTTAGTAATTTTAAGTATAATTCAAATTCACATTTTAGAACAACTGATGAAATGCTAGATGAATTTTCATATTTAGGAGAAGATATTGCATATGAAGTAGTAGTTAAAAATACTAATGAAATAGCTGATATGATAGAAAAAGTAAGACCTATACCAAAAGGTTTTTATCCTCCTAAAATAGAAGGTGATAGAGAAGAAGTTAAAAAAATTACATATGAAAAAGCACATGAACTATATGGAGAAAAATTACCAAAATTAATTGAGGAAAGAATAGAAAAAGAATTAAATTCAATAATTAATAATGGGTTTGCTGTCCTATATTTAATAGCACAAAAACTAGTTAAAAAATCAGTAGATAACGGCTATTTAGTAGGTTCAAGGGGTTCAGTTGGGTCTTCATTAGTTGCTTATCTTATGGGAATAACAGAAGTTAATGGTTTAGCACCACATTATAGATGCAGTAAATGTAAAAATGTAGAAATATTTGAATTAGAAAAAAGTGGAGTAGATTTACCAGTTAAAAATTGTCCTAATTGTGATATAGAATATATAAGAGATGGGCATGCAATACCTTTTGAAGTATTTATGGGATTTGATGGAGATAAAGTACCAGATATTGATTTAAACTTTTCTGGTGAATTTCAAGGAAATATACATAAGTATACAGAGGAATTATTTGGTAAAGAAAATACATTTAGAGCAGGAACTATATCTACAACAGCATATAATAATGCTATAGGTTATGTAAAAAAATATTATGAAAAATTAGCAAAAGAAAAAGTAAAAGAAGTTTCTAATAAAATATATAATGAAAATTCTAATCAAGATGAAGTTAAAAGTTTTGAAGAAAACTATATTAAAGATGAAATGAAAAAACAATTTCCTGAAATAGAAAGACTTGCTTTAATGATAGAAGGGGCAAGAAAAACAACAGGACAGCATCCAGGGGGTATGGTAGTAGTTCCTAGTGATAAATCAGTATATGAATTTACACCTATACAAAAGCCTGCCAATGATATGAGTTCAGATTCTACTACAACACATTTTGATTATCATGTTATGGATTCACAGTTAGTAAAATTAGATATACTAGGTCATGATGATCCAACTACGCTTAAAAATTTAGAAGATCTTACAGGTATTAGCCCTTATAATATACCTTTAACAGATTCTAAGGTTCTTAGTTTGTTTTCTTCAACAGAAGCTTTAAATGTTACAAGTGAACAAATAGAAACTGATTTAGGAACTAATGGTATACCTGAATTTGGAACAGCCTTTGTTAAAGAAATGTTGAAAGATACTTTGCCTAAGTCATTTACTGAGTTAGTAAGAATATCAGGGCTATCACACGGGACAGATGTATGGCTTAATAATGCACAATATTATGTTAATCAGGGAATTGCTAGTCTAAGTGAGATAATTAGTGTTAGAGACGATATTATGAACTATTTGATTTTGCAAGGAATAGAGAAAAAAACTAGTTTTAAGATAATGGAGTTTGTAAGAAAAGGACAACCAAATAAGAAAAAAGAACAATGGGAAGAATATAAGAAAATTATGCACGATGCAGGAGTTAAATCTTGGTATATAGATTCTTGTGAAAAAATAAAGTATATGTTCCCTAAGGGACATGCTGTAGCCTATGTTATGATGGCAATGAGAATAGCATATTTTAAAGTTTATCACCCATTAGAGTTCTACACTGCATATCTTAATAGAAAAGTATCATCGTTTACTATGAGTAAGGCTATAAAACCAATAGATCAATTAAAAGCAAGATATTATGAATTAAAAATGGCTAATAGTAAAAATGTAAATGACAAGGCAGAAGTCAATCTATTAGAGATTTTAATAGAAATGCATTATAGAAATATAGAGTTATTACCAGTAGATTTATATAAATCAGAAGCAAAAACATTTGTAATACATGATGGTAAAATTAGATTGCCATTTATTGCAGTTGACCAATTAGGAGACGTTGTAGCACAAAATATAGTTATGGCAAGACAGAATTGTGAATTTAGTTCACAAGAAGATTTAGCAAAAAGAACAGGTGTTAATACTTCTGTTATGAATACTTTAAATAAGTATGGTGTTGTTAGTCATTTAAATGAGACAGACCAACAGACTTTATTTTAAGAGTTAGAATATTTTTTATATTATTCTAAATAACCTTAACCCAAACAATAATTTAAAATATTTTTTTTTAGAATGGGGGGATTATGAAAAAAATAAAATATATAGAATTTTTACCAATAATAATTATAAGTTTTATTGCGTTTAGATTATTAAATGAGAAATTATTATTATTAAACATATTAAATTATGTAATTAGAATGCTTGCACCGTTTTTTTGGGCATTGGTAATTGCATATGTTGTAAATATTGTCATTAGAAATTTTGAGAATAAATTAAAACTTTCGCGGAAATATTCTTTGCCTTTATCATTTATTGTAGTTTTAACTATATTGATTTTATTCTTTGTAGTACTTATTCCAATGTTGATAGATGCAATTCCAAGTTTTGTTTCTGATACATCTAATTTAGCCAATAATTTTAATGAATGGTACAATGATAATATTACTAATAAAATAGGTTCTTTTTCAAATGAAACTAATAATGAAATAATAAAAACTAATGTAGAAAAACTTTTAAAATTTATGATAGGTCTACTTCAAAGTATTTTATCTAATATAGGTTCACTTGTATATTCTATAACAACATTAATTATTGAGTTTTTAGTAGGTTTAGTAGTTGCGGTTTATGTTTTAAGTGACAAGGAAAACTTCTTTTTAAAAACAAGAAAGCTTTTTACTGCATATTTTGGTGAAAAATTTACAAATAAAGCTGCTGAAATTTTATATATTTCAGATGAGATTTTTGATAATTATTTAGTTGCAAAGTCATTAGATTCACTGATTGTATGTATTATAGCCTTAATAGGATTTAAACTTATTGGGTTAGAGTATTCATTTTTATTTGCAATAATTATTGGTGTAACTAATATGGTGCCATATTTTGGACCTATAATTGGTGTTGTACCTGTTATTTTAATAACAGTATTTATTTCACCTACACAAGCTCTTTGTGCAATTATATTTATTTTAATTTTACAACAAATAGACGGAAATATAATAGGGCCTAAAATTGTTGATGGAAAAGTAGGTTTACCAGCCTTATGGGGAGTAGTATCAGTAACCATTGGAGGAACTTTATTTGGATTTTTAGGAATGTTATTTGGAACACCAGTATTTGCAATTATTAGAAAAATTGTTTTAGATATTCAAGACAAAAAATTGGCACAAAAAGAATTAGAAAAAAATTGAAAAAGAATAATTTTAAACTATAATGACAGTATAAATGACAGTATAAATGACAGTATAAAATTATGATTATAAAAAATAAAAAATTTTTATTAAAATAGATATAAGTAATATAAATATAAAAATAGGGCAGATTAAAAAAATCTGTCTTTTTATATAAATTGACTTTTTGAATATACAGGGTATAACCCAAGTTTCGCAAC
>NZ_LOQI01000068.1 GCF_001517915.1 Oceanivirga salmonicida
CATAGTATAGCCTATGATGGAAATTTAGAATATAATTATAAGAATAGTAAATTTATACTAAATAGTCATATAGCTAAAAGAGATTTTAGTTTAGAGACAAAAGCAAAGTTAACTTATAAGATGCTATATTCAGAATTAGGTGTAAAGTATGATTACCCAAATAAGGTATACCCAGTAATAGGAGTAGGATTTAAAGAAAAATTTGATAAGGTTACAGTAGACGTATTTTTCACACATAAAGAACTTAAAAAGTTTTTATTTAATATAAATTTAAGATTATTTTAATACAATAAAAGGGAATTATCTCTCAAAACGAGTAATTCCCTTTGTGTTTTTAATCTTTTTTATTTCCTAATAGATAATCTTTTTCATCTTTTGTTAATTCTTTATCTTCTGTTATTTTCTTTTCCCAAACTTCTTTTTCTCCATCAGTAAGTACGGGAACGTCGTATCTTGTATATTCGTGTGCTACCATTACATAAATATTTAAGTAATATTTTTTTGTTTTTGGTTTGTATAGTGTAGCAGTTCCATTTTCATCAAGTTCTTTTTCAAAAAGAACTAGATTACCATTTATAACATTTTCAGAAGAACCATTATATGGTTTATCATAAACTACTGAAATTATACTCCCTTCAGTAGAATCTCCATTTGCAAATTGAGCATGTACAGTAAATGTTCCATCTTTATTGTCTTTTATACTTATATCTGGAGTATGTGCGAACATTAATATTGGAGTTAAAACTGTAATTATTGTCATTAAAATTTTTTTCATATTATTTTTTCCTTTCTTTTATTTATTGTTAATATTTTTTAATTTTTTTAAATTGTTTTCGTAAATTTCAAATAATCCATTTTTAGACATTAAATCTTCATCATCTTTATCTTCAACAGGGAATTTACCTGTTTGTATTGTAATTAAATTAGCCTTATATTTTTTTAAACTGTCTTTAAAAGATTTTTTTTCACCTTTATCAGTTAAAACTAAATTATAGCCTGTATTTTCTATTACATTTGTTATTTCTTCTCTATTTTCTACATATATGTATGGGATATTTAAATAATCTAATAAATAGGCTATGTCTTCTGATAATATTATTGCTCCATTTATATCATTAATTTCTAAATATTTAAGTTCAATATTTTTAATTTTATTAAGAGCATCATTTAAGTTTTTGCTAATAATTTTCTTTTTATTAGGGTACAACTTTATTAAATCAGAAGATATGATTTTAAGCATTTTTTTAGTATTATTAAAATTTAACCAAATAAATTCATTGTAATTGTTATTTTTCTTTGTAAGTAATGGTATAACTAGACTAGAATTATCTTCAAAAGAATTGCTAGCATCTATTTCTACTACTCTAATATTTTCTTGTCTTGCAAAGTTATATAATGCTTCATCATTCCATATACTTTTAATATCTACAACTGCTACTATATCTTTATACTTATTTAACGAAAAATCTTTCTGTTTAAAAGATTCATATTGATTAGAAGCCATACTTTTAGAGGTTTCAAATACAGATTTAACTTTTAAGCCAGTATTTTGTGTAAGTACACTAGTTAAAGTGTAAGTTGCTTGCATATCGGTTAAAATAGTATCAGAGAAACTAAATATACTTATTAAAGTAAAAACTATTGTTATTATTTTTTTCATATAAAACTCCTATCTTAATTTTTTACTAACATTTTTAATTATTACAGTTATAAAGAAGAATGTTGATGCAACCATAATTATTGCTCCACCAGATGGTATTCCTACATTTAGTATAAGTGGTAATAATATTCCTATAATACAACTAATTGCTGCAAATCCTATACTGTAAAAGAAAAAACTTTTAATGGATCTAGATAAATTTTTAGCACTAGCAGCAGGGATTAAAAATAGGGCTTCGACTAATGAAATTCCTACTATTTTTATAGCTGATACTGTAACTAATGTTATTAGGATTATAAAGATATATTCCATAAAATCAACATTTACACCTTTAACTGTTGCTATATTGGTATTAAAACTTGATAAAAGTAACTTATTAAAGTTAGGTATAGTTATTATCAGTAAAAGTGTACAAGATATTAATAAAACTAATATATCTAAATCAGATACAGTTAAAATAGAACCAAATAAAAGGTTTTCTAACATGTGTGAATTTACTTTAGAAGAAACTAATATTATTAATGAACCACCTATAGCAATAGATATGGCTAAAAATATACCTATAAGTGTGTCTGATGACATTTTAGTTCTATTTTTAGTATAGTTTATTACTATTCCAAATATTATACAATATGTGAATAGCATAATATATGGTGATTCATGGGGTTCTCCTAAAAATACTCCTAAGGCAATACCTGCTAAGGCGGAATGTCCTATTGCTTCTGAAAAGAAAGCCATTTTTTTAGTAACTACCATAGTTCCAAACATTCCTAAAACTGGACCTATAAATAGAGAACAAATTAGTGAGTTTATAACAAAATTATATGCAAAATAACTAGGTAAATAACCATTATTTGCTAAACCTATTATAAATTCTCTAAAACTATTTAATATATACAATTTTTTTCTCCTTATCTTATAAATAAATATCTAAAAGTTCTTCTTTTGATAATTCTTCATGTTTTTCGCAAGAAAAACAAATCTGCTTTTTAATACAAGTTACAGTATCTGCTATTTTTCTAACTTGATTAATATTATGATTAATCCAAATTATAGTGATACCTTCATCTTTTAACTTTTTTATTATTTCTATAAAATATTCTTCCCCTACACTATCAACACCTGTAAATGGTTCATCTAGTATAAGGAGATTTGGTCTTGGATTAATAGATTGTGCTAATAATAATCTTTGTAATTCTCCACCTGATAAATTTCCTAATAATCTTTTTTTTTTATCTTCTAGTCCTACTTCTTTTAAAATTTGCTTGAAAAGTTCTTTATTTTTTTTGTTAGGACCTAAAAAAGATGGTTTATTTTGGTAACAAAGACATAAAAAATCTTCAACTGTTATAGGTAGAGATCTTTCAAAATCAAGTACTTGTGGTACATACCCTATACGCTTATCATCTTTGTATTCTATAAATATTTCCCCATCATAAGGAACTTGTCCTAAAATACACTTTAAAAACGATGTTTTTCCACCACCATTTGGACCTATAATAGCATGGATTTCTCCACTTTTAATCTCTAAATTTATATTTTCTAATATATGTGTATTTCCTAAGGTTAAAGAAAGATTTTTAACTTTTAATGTAATTCCATTTGTCATTCGTTTGCCCCTTTCAATACATCTTGACCTGTAAAGGCTTTAATTATTTTAAAGTTTTTAATATTATTTATTAAGTCTTCTACATTCATATTAGCAGAGAAGTTATTAAAATCTTCTGTAAATCTTACTAATCCACTATTGTCATTTTTATTTATATAAAGTATAAAATCACCCGCTACATTTTTATCACTACTTATACCAACTATATATATTTCGTTATCATGCGTAAATTTATACCATTTATGTTTTCCAGTAGATTTATTTATACCATCTTTTGTAAAAGGCTCATAATAAAGGTCATTAGCAAGATATTCTATACTAGGGTCATTATTATTTTCTAGAATAGTTTCTAAATCTTGAATTATAATTAGTAAATTATTATATATTATATTTTCTGCTGCTTTCATTTCTTGTGTTCCTATATATTTATCATCTATAATTTTTTCAGTTTTATTTACTCTAAAATTTAAAAGTATACTTGAAAAAATTACAAGACATATTATAGTTAATATTATATAAAAGTTTTCCTTTTTGGAATTTTTAGGATTTAATTTTTCGGTTTTGATTTTAATCACCTCATTTCAATTGATTTTATCATTTTAATTGTTTTTTTTCAACCAAAACCTAATAAAATAAGAGCTTTGAGCAAATAACTGAATTTATAAAAAATTAAAAATATTATATCTTATATATCTTAACATAGGATTTAACAAAATTAACTGAATAAAAAACTTTATTTAAATTCTTGATTTTAGAAAAAATAGGGGTAAAATATAATGGAATTTTATAGTGGGGGGAGATAATATGAGCAAATTAAAAGATAATTTAATTTTTAAATTAATAATAGGTGTTGCTATTGGTATAATAATAGGTTTGTTTGCAAATGAAAAAATTATTGGAATAATATTGCCAATAAAATTTGTTTTGGGAGAATTAATCTTTTTTATTGTTCCGTTAATAATAATAGGATTTATAGCACCATCTATAACACAATTAAAATCAAATGCTAGTAAAATGTTAGGAACTATGATGAGTTTATCATATATGTCTTCAATAGGAGCAGCATTTTTATCAGCTTTAGCAGGATATATTATAATTCCTAAGTTGAATATAGTAACTAATTTTGAAGGATTAAAAGAATTACCTGAAATATTATTTAAAGTGAGTATACCTCCTGTGATTTCAGTTATGGGAGCATTAGTTTTGTCATTACTTTTAGGACTTTCAGTAGTTTGGACAAATTCAAAAAGAACAGAAGAATTATTATTAGAATTTAATCAAATAATGCTAAAAATTGTTAATAAAATAGTTATACCTATTTTGCCAATATTTATTACTACAACATTTGCAGCTTTAACATATGAAGGAAGTATAACAAAACAATTACCAGTATTTATTAAAGTTGTAATAATAGTTTTAATAGGACATTATATTTGGATAAGTTTACTTTATCTTATAGCTAGTTTAGTTTCTGGGAAAAATTCATTAAAATTATTAAAACATTATGGTCCAGCATATTTAACAGCAGTAGGAACAATGTCTTCAGCGGCCACATTACCTGTAAGTTTAGAATGTGTTGAAAAATCTCAAATGCTAGATGAAGAAATAAAAAATTTTGCCATACCCTTAGGTGCAACCACACACCTTTGTGGTTCAGTTTTAACTGAAACTTTCTTTGTTATGGTAGTTTCTAAGATGTTATATGGTTCTTTACCAGCATTGCCAACTATGGTATTATTTATAATGTTGTTAGGTATATTTGCTGTAGGAGCTCCTGGAGTTCCAGGTGGAACAGTTCTTGCTTCATTAGGTTTAATTATATCTATTTTAGGATTTGATAATAATGGGACAGCATTAATGCTTACTATATTTGCATTACAAGATAGTTTTGGGACAGCTTGTAATATAACGGGAGATGGAGCATTGGCTCTTATTTTAGATGGAATATTTAAAAAGAATAAAATTAAGGAGAAATATAATGGAAATATCAACTAAATTATTACATGGGTACACAGTTATAGACGAGTATACGGGATCAGCATCTGTTCCTAAATATCAAACTTCAACATTTCATCAATATGACCCTTGTAATTTATCAGAATACATTTATTCAAGATTTTCTAATCCAACAAGAGCGGCTGTTGATGAAGCAGTTAGAGTTTTAGAAGATGCAAAATATGGAGTATCATTTTCATCAGGTATGGCAGCAATAAGCACAGTATTATTTATGTTTAACTCAGGAGATCATATAATAGCTTGTAAAGATATATATGGTGGAACTCATAAATTTATGACAAAAGTATTATGTGCTTATGGTATAGAGATTAGTTTTGTAGATGAAGAAAATTTAGATGAATTTAGAAAGGCAATTAAACCAAATACAAAGGCAATATATATAGAAACACCCTCAAACCCTACTTTAAAAATTACAGATATTAAAGGAGTTGTAGAAATTTGTAAAGAATATAATCTAATTAGTATATTAGACAATACTTTTATGACGCCTTTATTGCAAAAATCATTAGAATTAGGAATTGATATAGTAATTAATAGTGCAACTAAATTTTTAAATGGGCACAGTGATGTTATAGCAGGTGTAGTTGCTACTAATCATGAAGAATATGGACCTAAAATTATAGACTTCCAACTTACAGTTGGAAATGGTCTAAGTGTTGAAGATTCTTGGTTATTACTAAGAGGTCTTAAAACTATGGATTTAAGAATGAAAAAAAGTTGTAGTAATGCAACACAAATTGCTCAATTTTTAGAAGAAAATGAAAAAATAAATAAAGTGTATTATCCAGGCTTAAAATCACACAAAGGACATGAAATACACATGGCACAATCAATATGTGGGGGAGCTTTAGTTTCTTTTGACGTAGGAACTTATGAAAGAGCATTAACTATAATGGAAAATGTTAAAGTACCTATAGTTGCAGTTAGTTTAGGTGGGGTAGAATCTATTTTATCTTTCCCAGCTAAAATGAGTCATGCTTGTATGTCAAAAGAAGAAAGAGAAGAACTTGGAGTTACAGATGGTTTACTAAGATTATCTGTTGGAATAGAAGACGTTGAAGATTTAATAGAAGATTTGAAACAAGCTATAGATAAAATATAGATAAAAATAGAATAACAAATAATAAATCAAAGCAGATAACAAGGTTGATAAGGAAAAAGGTATGAAAATAGATAATAACTTGTTTGATAAGACAGTTATAATTAATGAAGAAAATTTAGCTACTAAAATATATAATATTCGTGGACAAAAAGTTATGTTAGATTTTGAGTTGGCAGAAATATATGGTTATGAAACAAAGCGATTTAATGAACAAGTCAAAAGAAATAAAGAAAAATTTGAAGGCGAAGATTTTATGTTTCAATTAACTGATGATGAATTGGAAAAACTTTTAAGGTCGCAAAATGCGACCTTGAAAAAAGGAACAGGTAGAGGGAGTAATATTAAGTATAAACCATACTGTTTTACGGAATAAGGCATATATATGTTAATGACAGTATTAAAAGGAGAATTAGCAACTAAACAAAGCAGAGCTTTAATAAGAACTTTTAAATCTATGAAAGATTATCTTGTAGAAAATCAAAATATTATAGGTTCAAAAGAAATGCTGTTTTTATCAATTCAAAATAATCAAAATACAAAAGATATAATTAAAATAAAAGAAAGTATGGTAACAAAGGAAGATTTACAAAAGGTAATGGAAAATTTTATAGATCCTGACACTTATAAACATTTTCTTATTATGGATGGTCAAAAAACAGAAGCTAATATTGCATATAACACAATATATAAATTGGCTAAGAAAACTATCTATGTAGTAGATAATTATATTAGTTTAAAAACTTTAGAATTACTAAGAGTAGCAAAAAAAGACGTTAAAATTATAGTGTTTAGTGATAATAATAGAAGTAGAAATATGCTTACAAGTTCTATACTTGGAGATTTTAAAAATGATTATCCAGATATAGATATTGAATTTAGGGTAACAAATGGAAAATATCATGATAGATATATAGTTATAGATTATGATGATAAAAATGAAAGCATATATCATTGTGGAACTTCATCAAAAGATGCAGGCAGTAAAATTACAACTATTTCAAGGGTAGATGATACAAAACTTTATCATCAAATGTTTAATGAATTAATGAGTAATAAAAAATTAGAGATATAATATAAAATTTAATTTTTTAGAAAATTTATAGTATAAATATTATGGCTAAATGTTATAGCACAAAAAGGTATGATTTTATAAAAAATAGGAATCTTAATTGAAATCTCTATATTTTACTAGTATTTATCTGTTAGAGAAAATTTAATAATATATCTTTGATATTTTATAATTTATATATTTTACTAAATAGTAAATATTTATTGACAACACCCCATTAAAAATGGTATAGTTAGTTAGCATTTTTTCTCGGAATATATTAGCCAGATATGTTCTTAGATAAAATCAGAAAAATATAAGGAGGAAAGGCAAAATGAAATCAAAAAAAGAAATTATCGCAGAATTTGGTAAAAATGAAAAAGATACAGGGGCATCAGAAGTTCAAGTAGCAATTTTAACTGAAAGAATAGCTCACTTAACAGAACATTTGAAAACACACCCAAAAGATGTTCATTCAAGAACAGGATTATTAAAAATGGTTGGTAAAAGAAGAAGAATGTTAAATTACATCAAGAATAGAAGAATTGATGATTATAGAGATCTTATTGAAAAATTAGGTTTAAGAAAATAAAATAACAGGGAGCAAATAATTTTGTTCCCTTTTATAATAAAAAGGAGTTATATGAAAAAAAGAATAGATATATTAGAAGGAAGTATAGGTAAAAATCTTTTTAAATTGTCATTGCCTGTAATTCTTACCTCTCTAATCTCTATATTATATAATTTAACAGATATAAAATTCATAAGTACATATTTAGGAGACAAAGAAGTATCATCAGCGGCAGCGGCGACATTCTTTATAATTTTTGCTATGTCATTTTTAATGATAGCCAAAAATGGAGCACAAATATTAGTTGCGCAATCTATAGGTGCAAAAATATATAAGC
>NZ_LOQI01000069.1 GCF_001517915.1 Oceanivirga salmonicida
TTTTATAATCTCCTGTATGAATTGCTTCTACTTCAATTCCAAATGTTTCTATAAGATTTTTAAAGTACATTTTATTATAACTATAACCTTTAAGTTCAAAATCTGTACTAACACTATCAGGCATTCCTATTTTATCAGCAATAACTGCTAACTTATAATTTGTATTATTAATACTAGTACCATATGCTAATATTTTTTTATCAGATATTTTATATTTTTCTAATACTTCTAATAATTCATCTACTTGTGTATCAGTAACTTTTATTTTATCTAAATCAAGTACTATATTTTTAATTTTGTCATCTTGTCTTATATTTTCTAATTTTAATATGACATCTAAAAATGATGTCCCCTTATTTTCAAAAAGTATATTATCTTTATATTTATTGTCACTTATATTTTTCATTCTAAAAACTACTGTATCATAATTAGTAATAATATTAATTTCTGGTGATGTCAATAATGCACTAAAGAACATTATTATAATAAAGAATACAAATATCATTGTATACAATATTTTTAAATTAAACTTTATAAATCTCCCTAATAATCTTAAAATTTTCATTTTATTTTGCCTCCTCCTATTAATTCTTCGTTATAATAAAACACTATATGTTGACCACTAGCATTTTGAGCATTTTTATTATTATATTTAAAATATATATTATTATTTTTTATAATTAATTTACCATATAAACCCTTTGAAGATGACCTTGGTCTAGCAAACATTTCTTTCCCTATAAGTTCATCAATATTTTTATGAAAAATATAGTTTTCAAATTCCACTTCATCTTCCATTAAATCTTCATATTTTCCTAAAATTATCTCATTTTTATCAACTAATATTTTAGTTATAAACACTGGATATGGCAATTTTAAATCAAGACCTCTTCTTTGTCCTATGGTATACAATGCATAACCTTTATGTTTCCCTAATATATTTCCATTTTCATCAACAAAATTTCCTTCTTGTAAATCTAAATTTTCAACCAAATATTTTTCGTAACCATCAGGTGCAAAACATATTCCCTGACTATCTTTTTTATCATGTGTTATTATGCCATTTTCTTTTGCAATTTGTCTAACATTTTCTTTTGGCATATCTGCTAATGGAAAAAGCATCATATCAAGTGTATCTTTACTTAATCTATAAAGCATATATGTTTGGTCTTTACTATTATTTGTATAAATTAAATAGCCATTAGAACTTTTTCTTGCATAATGACCTGTTGCTACATAATCAAAACCAAGATTTTTTGCCATATCTATTAAAGTTTTAATTTTTACTTTTTCATTACATATTACACAAGGATTTGGTGTTACTCCACTTTTATATTCTTTTAAAAATTCTTTTATTACTTCTTTCATAAACTCTTTTTCAGTATTTATTACATAATGTGGTATACCTAAATTGTATGAAACAATTTTCGCATCATTTATATCATCTAATGAACAACATGTCTTATTTTTTGAATTACTGAGTTCATCAGATAAATGTTTTATACTAACACCTACTACTTCATAACCTTCATTTTTCAAAAGAAGTGCAGCAACTGAACTGTCAATACCACCACTCATTCCTACTATTACTTTTTTTCTCATTAAATTCCTTTAAATATTATATAAACAATAATGCTAATGGTGCTATAATAATTACTACTATACCAGTTAAAACAATTGATAAGCCTCCCATTGCACCTGCTGTATGACTAATTTCTATGGCTCTAGAAGTTCCTATTGCATGTGATGAAGCTCCTAAACTAACTCCCATCGCTATATCATCTTCTATTTTAAATATTTTAAATAAAGTTGGTGCTATAACTGAACCACTAATTCCTGTAATTATTACTAATACTACAGTTATTGGAATTATTCCATTTAAACTTTCACTAACTCCAACAGCAATGGCAGTTGTTATTGATTTTGGTAAAAATGAAATTATTATTTTTTTATCATAATCAAATAATTTAGTAAATAAAATTATTAATACTATATTTAAACTATTACCTACTATTATACCAGTTAATATTGAAATATAGTGTTTTTTTAATAAATGAAAATTCTTGTAAAGTGGTATAGCAAGTGCTACTGTCGCTGGTCCTATAAGTGATGTTAAAATATCTCCACCCATACTATATGAATTATAATCTATTTTTAATACTTTTAATATCAGTATTATAATAATTATCGTTAATAATAAGGGATTAATTAAAGAAATATTTGTTCTTTTTACTATCTTAGTTGATAATTTAAATATAAAAAGTGTAAGAAGTATACCAAAAAATGGATTCATAACTACATTATTCATTGATATCACCTTCAAATTTATCTTTTACAAATTTTACTATTTTTGCAATAACTACTATTGAAATAGAAGTCGTTAGTATTGCTATAGTAAAAAATGTTAACCATATTGGTTTTATTAATTCAAATTTTGTCATTATACCTACCCCTGCTGCTACAAATAAAATAGGCAAATTATTTATAAAAAAATTCCCTACTAATTCTATTTTTTCTAATTTAATAAACCTTAATTGTAATGCTAAAAATAAAAGTATCATTCCTATAACACTACCTGGTATAGGTAAATTAAGACCTTTTGAAATACTATCACCTAGTAAAGAAAAAAACAAAAAGTATATTAACTGTGAAAATATTTTCATACTACTCCCCTATCAAAACTTCATTAACTGCATTAATTAACTCATCAACTGTAAAAGGTTTACAAATACACGCCTTAGCTCCTGCTTCTATTCCCTCAGCTATATAAATTTGTAAAAACATCATAGAACTACATATTAAAATTTTAGCATTTTCATCATATTCAACTATTCTTTTTGTCGCTTCAAAACCATCAACTAATGGCATATTTATGTCCATAGTAACCAAAGTAGGTTTGTATTTTTTATACATATCAATGGCTTCCATACCATTTTTAGCTTCTATAATTTCAAAGTTATAATCTTCTAAAATATTTTTAATACTTTGTCTAAAATAACTACTATCATCAACTATTAATGCTTGTTTCATATTTTTCCCCTTTATTTATAAGATTTAAAATTACTTTTATTGTAATAAATCATACCATATTTAGTAATTCTTGTAAACCAAAAATAAAGCTTTAAAAATAATTTAATTTAATTTTTAAATTATATAAAAAAACAAAACATATTTTGAAATATCTATGTTTTGTCTTTTGCATAATGCACAAATTTATTAGTTTTATAAGTCAAATATTTCTATAATTTTTTTTGCTACTGAATCAGTATCGCTGTCTGCTAATACTTCTTTATGCGGCAGTAATTCTTTTAATTCTTGTAATGAATTATTCATTATATAACTATTATCAAAAAAGCTTAACATTTTAAAATCGTTAAGACCATCTCCAAAAGAAATTACTTCTTCATTCTTTATGCCATCACGTTCTAATAATAGTTTTGCAGCATTAGCCTTATTTGCAGATTTATCATATATTTCTAAACTATTTTTGCTTACGAAATCTATATTAGCATATTCTGAGATTTTTTCTCTTAAATATTCTCTAATTTCTAATAATTTTTCATATTTTCCAATAAAGTATATTTTATTATATTTTTTATTTTTAAATTCATCTGTTGTTATGATATATGGTTTATATGTTTTATCTTTTCTACGCTTAAAATAATATTCTAAATGTTCTTCTGAAACTACATACCAATTTTTACCAGAATAACCATTAAGAAATATTTCATTACCGTATTTTTTTAAATCAATATTAACTAATGTATCCCTTACAAAATCATCTAAATATGCTGAAAATAATTCATTAGATTCTTCATCTAATACTCTTGCTCCATTTGTTGTTATAAGTGGAACTTTTCTATTTATTTTCTCTGAAATTAGCTTAGCTCCTGTCTCAATTCTACCAGTTGCAATGTATAATTTATAACCTTTGTCTATAAATTTTTGCATAGTTTTTATTGTAAACTCACTTATCTCATGTTCTTTATTTAATAATGTGCCATCAAGGTCTGTTACAACGGCTTTATACATTTTCGCCTCCCTAATTAACCTTGTAATACCTTTCCTGCATCAGGCCCTGATTTTAGTGTGTCTATTCTTGCAATTTTCATAACAGTAACTGCTTTTGGAGCACCCATTTTACCTTCAGCCCATTTTACTGCTTCTTCATAATATTTACCGTCAGTATATATTTTTGCAGTTCCTACAAATCTATATCCCATTAATTCTGGTCTATCAACTACTATTACTACCATATAACCATTTTCTTGAATATTTTTCATAGTTCTACCAGCAGTATTTTCATTAAATACTATTGTTTCATCATCATATACTCTACATGATCTTTTAGGTCCTATATTTGGTGTCCCATCTAAATTTATAGTACCTATTATTGGTAATTCTTTACCTAACATTTCTTTCATTTCTTCTGTCAATTTAATCATTTTAAATTTCCTCCTTATTTTATTTTAATAACAGATGGCATATAATATCTCTCTACCATCACATCAGTATTTTCTTCAAGAAAATCTGCTATAATATCTATACTAGGACTTTCACTTTCATGATGTCCAAAATCTATTATGCACAAGCCTTCTTCTAATGCATCTAATGCCTCATGATGCTTTACATCAGCAGTTAACATTAAATCTACTTTTGAAATTACATCTGGTATAAAATCTGCTCCTGAACCAGTAACTATTGCTATTTTTTTTATATATTTAGAATTATAGTAATCATCAAAAATTAATTTTATATTCTCAACATTTAATGCATTTTTTACTGCAGTAACTATTTCATATATATCAGTTTGATGCTCCAATTCAATAAATCTTATTGGTTTATTATAACTTTCTTCTTCATATATATACTCAAATTTTAAATTTAATAAAGATAAGACATAATCATTTAAACCATTTATACCAGAATCTAAATTTGTATGTGCTGCATATATAGCAACATCATTTTTTATAGCTTTAATTATTCTATACCCCATAGGATTATCTATCAAAATATTTTTAATAGGTTTAAAAATTAATGGGTGATGTGCCATTATCATATCAAAATTATTTTCAACAGCATAGTCTATTACCTTAGAGCTAACGTCTAATGCACACAAAACTTTTTTTATCTCATTTTCACTATCACCAATTAATAATCCTACATTGTCCCACTCACATGCTAAATTTTTAGGATATTTTGATTCAAACATTTTAATAATCTTATTTAATTTCATAGTTTATCTCCTAATATTCAAACTCTGATATTTTTGCTAATACTTTATTAAGTTCTTTTTTATTTTTTGTATCATCAAATTTATTAGAATTTAATTCTAAATAATCTATTAATAAAGTAGTTTCAAAATAATTAAATAAATATGCTGAATAAGCATAATTAGTTTCTAATTCTAATTCTTTGGCATAACTTTCATAATCACTTTCTAAATCTAAATTAAAATTTTCGTAATAGCTATGTAAATATTCATAATACTCATCTGTAATGTTCTTTTCTTTTAGTATACTATTTAATGATTTTTCTTTCAATAGTTCTTTTTGAATAATAGCGTATAATATTAGACCCATTTTTTCAAAATGTTCTTCTTTTATTTGCTTATTTTGTGTTTGAATTTGAAGTATAGTAATATACACATCAAATATATCTAATACTTTTTCACTATTTATATTGTTGTAATATAAATTATAAAATTCTAGTGTAAATATATATGTTTCATCAATTAGTTCAAATAGTGAATAATTATATTTCAAATTTTCTATTGACTTAGATATGGCCCTATTCATTAGCGTTATTAATTTTTTGTCCTCTATACCATCTATAAAGCCCTTATTTCTTATGTGTTCTAATAACTCTAATACAGTATCACTAATTTTAGTATTTTGACTAGTAACTTCATATGATTCTCTAATTATTGATTTATTGTTTTCTATAATATATGTAGAAATTAATAAACTTGTATTATTGTCAATATCTAAATCTCTTATTTCCTTATTTAAATCTATACTATCATTTTCGTCTAGTTTTTTTAATATTTCTAACATATTAGTCTACCTTTTTTATAATTGCTTTTTCTATTATATCTCCTTGGATTATACTATTTACGACCTTTTGGTCTTTATCGCTCAAAACTTTACCAAATATAGTATGATGGTAATTAAGCCATGGAGTCTTAGTATGAGTTATGAAAAATTGTGAACCATTAGTATTAGGTCCAGCATTAGCCATAGCAAGTAATCCTGCTTCATCAAATACTAACCCTTCTACAAATTCATCTTCAAATTCATAACCAGGTCCACCCATGCCTGTTCCTGTTGGATCTCCACCTTGTATCATAAAATCATTTATTACCCTGTGAAAACTTACACCATCATAAAAATTTTTTTCAATTAAGTCAACAAAATTTTTAACCGTTTTTGGAGTTTTATCTTCAAACAATTCTAAATTAATATCTCCTTTATTTGTTTTCAATACTACCACTAACATAACTACCTCTTTTCATTTATAATATCTATAAAATATTTATGTACAGTAAAATCATCTGTAAGTTCTGGATGATATGCTGTTACTAATATATTATTTTGTCTTGCTGCTACAATATTATTATCTACTACTGATAATATTTTAACATCATTTGTTATTTTTTCAATATATGGTGCTCTAATAAATACCATAGGTATATCTATATCATTAAATTTATCTTTTGTTATAAAACTCCCTAACTGTCTTCCATATGCATTACGCTTAACTTCTACATTGATTAAACCTAAATGCATATTAGACAATAGTATAAGTCCTGCACAAGTTCCAAAACAAGGCATACCTTTTTTTATCTTTTCTTTTATTATATCAAACATTTCTAATTCTTTTAATAATTTTGATATAACTGTACTCTCTCCACCAGGTATTATCAACCCATCATATTCACTTAATGCATCTTCTTTATTTCTTATTTCAAAACAATCTATATTTAATTTTTTTAATATTTTTTCATGCTCTATAAAGGCCCCTTGCAATGCTAAAACTCCTATTTTCATATCTCAAAATCCCTTTTCACTAATTTATTATTAACATATGTACTTTTTACCATAAATACATTTTTATCTTTATTTATTATCTTATCTAAAAAATCTTTATCGCCTTCCCATATATTAAGTTCAAAGATTTTATTTCTATCAATCCAGTGTAAATCTCCTTCATCGCATTCTATCATTTCGCCAGAGAAATCTTCAGTACTAAATACAAAAATATATTCTACATCATTATCATCAGATTTAAAAGTAATTAATCCCCTATAATCAAGACTATTTGCAATAAAGCCAGTTTCTTCTTTTATCTCTCTTATAGCAGATTCGTAAGGACTCTCAAATTCTTCAATATGACCACCTACACCAATCCATTTGCCTTTATTAATATCATTTTCTTTTTTATTTCTATACAACATTAAAATTTTATCATCTTTTTCTAAATATGTTACTGTGTATAATTTCATTAAGTTCCTCCTATAAAAACAAGAAGGTTAATACCTTCTTATCTATATTTTATTTTTTAAATACTCTATTTTTTCTTTTAATCCTTCATCACTTGGATCTAACTTATATGCTGAAATATATTCTTGATATGCTTTTTTATGTCTTCCCATATGTTCATACTTTCTACCAAAATCTATATATGCAGTCAATATATCAAAATCTAAAAATATAGCTTTTTCATAATAGTTTATTGCATCTATTATTTTTCCTTCACGAGACGCTATATTACCTAATAAAAATATTACAAAAGGTTCTTTGCTACATAAGTCCAAAGATTTTAATAAATATTTTTTAGCCAATTCTAAACTATTATTTTCATAATATAGATAACCCAAAAATGCCAAAATTTCATTATCATCTATTTTAATTTCTGATAACTTTTTATATATTTCTATTGCTTCATCATTTCTTTTATATGCGTGATAAATTTCTGCTAATTTTTTCAATGATTCTATATCATGTTCATTTTTTATCAAGTTATTTTTCAACTCATTTA
>NZ_LOQI01000070.1 GCF_001517915.1 Oceanivirga salmonicida
AATTTTATTCAAATTTATATTATAAATCAGCATTTGGAATGGATTTTTCATTAGGAATATATAGATTTTTTATGAAATATTTTTCTTCTTATGAAATTAAAGAAATATTTACTTTTTTTGATATTGATTTTGAGAATTATTTAGATTTTCATTATGATGGTAATGCTGTAAAAATTGAAAATGAAAGATATTTAGATTATATAAATTTGAATAAAATTTAACAAATTTATCACATATTAAATTTTGATTATATTCAATCATATACTCTTCATCAAAACCAGATACTATTACAAATTTGGGAATATACTTTCTTATATCGTCAAAAATAATTCGAGGATAATTAAATTTTTTACTATATTCATTCTCTGGATATATATTTCTTCCATTTTTTCTCTCCATTCCTAAAAGAATATACTTAATTTTATTGATCTCAATAAAAATAACCTTTTCAACCTTACTTATTATTACTTCACTATCATTAATAGAATATTTTAAAATAAAATCTGTAGGTATTCTATCTTGATATCTTTCAATATATCTAAAAATCATTACTATTAAGCTTAATATTGTTGTTTTTCCAGAACCATTTAAACCAATAAAAGCAGTTATTTTCATATCTTTAAATATATTAATTTCGAATTTATTCCTATTATATTCCCCAAAATATATATTTTGATTAAAAAATTTTTTATAATTTTTAATATATAATTCTTTTACAAACATTATTTTCTCCAAACTTAATATAATTAACAATATCTAATTTTTATTTTAATTATATTTACACATTAATACTTTGAATTTTATTTAATTTATCGATTTAGTTTCATTATGCTAAATTAACTTATTTTAACTCTTTGAAATTATGTTTTTATTGTTTAACTTTTTTCAAAAGAAAAACTATTTTCATAGATTTTTACTTCTTCTTTTTTTTTAATACATAGTGTATTTTAATTTATTTTTAATATCTATTCATACTCAATAGTACTAGCAGGCTTACTGCTAATATCGTACACTACTCTATTTATTCCTCTAACTTCATTTACTATTCTATTTGAAACTTTTTCTAAAAACTCATATGGTAGTTTAGACCAAGTGGCCGTCATAAAATCTATAGTATTTACAGACCTAATTGCAGCCATATATTCATAAGTTCTAACGTCTCCCATAACTCCAACTGTTTTTACTGGAAGTAATGTTACAAATGCTTGACTTACTTTATCATATAATCCATGTGCTCTTAACTCTTCTATAAATATATCATCAGCTTCTTGTAATAATTTAACTTTCTCTTCTGTTACTTCTTCTACTACTCTTATACCAAGTCCTGGACCAGGGAAAGGGTGTCTCATGACAATTTCATTAGATAAGCCTAACTTTATGCCTAATCTTCTAACTTCGTCCTTAAATAGCTCTTTTAGTGGCTCTACTATTTCAAACTTTAAATCATCTGGTAATCCACCAACATTATGATGAGATTTTATAGTATGTGATGGTCCTTTTACTGAAACTGACTCTATAACATCAGGGTAAATAGTTCCTTGTGCCAAAAACTTAATTGATTTAACTTCTTTTAATTTTTTGGCTTGTTCATTAAAGACTTCAATAAATTCTTTTCCTATAATTTTTCTCTTAGTTTCAGGATCTTTTATACCCTTTAATTTTTCTAAAAATCTTTTTTTAGCATCTACATAAACAATGTTAATATTGTTTAATTCTTCATATTGTTTTTTTACTTTTATTGCTTCATTTTTTCTAAGTAAACCAGTATCAACAAAAACACATACTAATTTATCACCTATTGCTTTATTTATTAAAGCAGCAGCAACCGATGAATCAACTCCACCCGATAATCCTAATAATACTTTTTCACCATTAGTTATATTTCTAATTTCATTTATTTTTTCTTCAATAAAATCTGACATTACCCAGTTTTTTTCTATTTTACATATTTTAAAAATAAAGTTTGAAATCATTTGTATACCATACTCAGTATGATTTACTTCTGGATGAAACTGTAATGCATATACACCTTTATCATTAGTAATTGCAGCATTTGATGAAGAAGTTCCAGCAATTTTTCTAAATCCATTTCCCATTTTTGTTATATGATCACCATGACTCATCCAAACCTTTGATTTTTTTTCTATATTTGAAAATAGTAAACTATCTTCTAAAATTTCTAGTTCTGCTGGTCCAAATTCTCTTTTATCGGATTTTTCAACTTTACCACCAGTTAAATGAGTTATTAATTGCATACCATAACATATACCTAATATAGGTATACCTAGTTCAAAAATTCTTTTATCAATAGTTGGTGCATCTTTTTCATAAACAGAAGCAGGTCCCCCTGAGAATATTATTCCTTTAACTTCATTACCAATATTATCAACATTTATATCTGCTATTATTTCACAATATACTTCTAATTCTCTTATTCTTCTAGCAATTAATTGGCTATATTGTGAACCATAATCTATTATTAAAATTTTATCTCTCATTTTTCTCCTTTATTTTTGAACACTATAATTTGGTGCTTCTTTTGTTATTAAAACATCATGTGGGTGTGATTCTTTTAAACCAGCATTAGTTATTCTAATAAATTCTGAATTTGTTTTTAAAGTTTCTATATCTTTTGCTCCACAATAACCCATACCAGATCTTAAACCTCCACATAGTTGAAATACTGTATCTTTTAATTTACCTTTTGTTGGTATCATAGATTCTATACCTTCTGGTACTAATTTATCAGTTGCTGATTCTAATTGGAAATATCTATCTTTTGAACCTCTTTTCATTGCAACTAATGAACCCATACCAACATAAGTTTTAAAACTTCTACCGTTATATATTATTTCTTCTCCTGGCGCTTCATTTGTACCAGCAAGTAATGAACCTAACATAACGCAATCTGCTCCTGCCCCTATTGCTTTAACTATATCTCCCGATAACTTTATACCACCATCTGCAATGACACCAATCCCTTTTTCATTACAATACTGGGCAACATCCATGATTGCTGTTAATTGTGGTACACCTACACCAGATACTACTCTTGTTGTACAAATAGAACCTGGTCCTACACCAACTTTAACAGCATTTACACCAGCATTTATTAAATCAATAGCTGCTTGTTTAGTAACAATATTTCCACCTATTAAATCTAAATCAGGAAAATTTTCTCTAATTTCTTTCACTTTATTAATAACACCAATAGAATGTCCATGCGCTGAATCAACAGTTATTATATCAACTCCTGCTTTAACTAGTGCTGCTACTCTTTTTACAGTATCAGTACCAATTCCAACTGCTGCACCAACTTTAAGTCTCCCTTTACTATCTTTACACGCATTAGGATAATTTAATACATTATCTATATCTTTAATAGTAATTAAACCTTTTAAAATTTTTCCTTCAACTATTGGCAATTTTTCAATTCTGTTTTCAAGTAATATTTGTTTTGCTTTCTCAAAAGTAATACCAACAGATGCAGTTATTAAATTTTCTTTTGTCATTATATCTACTACTCTTTGGTTTAAATCTTCTCTATATTTCAAATCTCTATTAGTTATAATACCAAGTAGTTCTCTTTTTTCATTTATTACAGGTAAACCTGATATTTTATAATTTTTCATAATTTTAACAGCATCGTATAAATAAGAATTTTCATTAAGAGTAATAGGGTTAGTTATCATACCACTTTCAGATCTTTTTACCTTACTAACTTCTTCTGCCTGACGCTCAATAGTCATATTTTTATGTATAAATCCTATACCACCCTCACGAGCAAGAGCTATTGCTAATTCAGATTCAGTAACTGTATCCATTGCAGCACTCAATATTGGAATATTCAAAACTAATTTTTTTGTTAAATTTGTTTTAAGACTAACTTCACTTGGTATAACATTTGAAGCTTGTGGCACTAAAAGAACATCATCAAAAGTAAGACCTTCCCTAATAACTTTCATAATTTTTCACTCCTATTTCTATTTATTTTTATTTATATTTTGAAAAAATACGACTACTAATAGTCGTATAATTTATACTTTTAATGGCATAGTTAAATATATGTCATTATTATTTTCATCATCTTCTTTTAATAAGATTGCAGATATTTCATTAGATAATTTTATTTCTAATATTTCGCTTTTCTTAATTGTATTTAAATATTCCAGTATAAATTTGACATTTAAATATATTTTTAAACTTTCATCAGAATCTTTTGAAATCGTAATTTTTTGTTCTGTTTTAGCCGTATCATTAAATCCTATTATTTCTAATTCATTTTTGCCAAATAAAAATTCAGCAACATCTTTTCTTTCTTTTTTATCTTTAACAAATAAATAAACTAAGTCTAATTTCTTTTGTAGTAAATTTTTACTAAGTTTTATAATTTTATCTGTTTTAACATTTTTCAAAATATTTGTATAATCTGGGAATTGTAATTCAATAACTTTTGTTATTATTTGTATATCATCTAGCTCAAATAATACCTTAGTTCCATCTGATTTTAGCAATACCTTATCTGCATCTGTTTCTTTAAATATTTTTAAAAGCCCTTGTGAAGTTTTTAAAGGTATATTTACACTTATATTTTCATTAGTTTTATTTTCTAAAATATCTATTTCTCTGTACATCATTCTAAATGAATCAGTTGAAACAACTTTAAGTATATTTTCTTCTATATCAAATTTTAAACAATTTATTGTTAATTTAGATATATCAGTAGATGCCGCAAATATCGTACTTTCAATAGAGTCTGATAATTCTTTTTTATCGAATAAATATTCAACACCATGTAACATAGATAATTCAACTGGTTTTTGATATTTAATTAAATTGTAACTTGCATTACTTCCTTTAGCGATAATATTTACACTAGTATCAAATTCTTTTATTTCAACTTCTTCTTCATCTATTTTTCTTAAAAATTCTTCTATAAGTTTGTATTTTATAATTATGTTTCCTTCACTAGTAATAGTTGCAGGACACTCACATTTAATAAATAGATTAAACCCTATACCTTTAAATAATAATTTATTTTCAATAGTTTCTATATAAATACCTGTGTTTTTACTGTCAGTTTTGTCATCTTCAATTGCATTTTCAACTATTTTTATAGCTCTTAAAAAATCTTTGGTTTTTACCCTAATACTTAACATTTTTCCTCCCATATTAATTAATATATTTTTTTGAATTCTTCAAATTCACCTTTTAGTTTTTCAACTGCTTTTTTTTCAATTTGTCTTACTCTTTCACGAGTTATATTTAATTTTTCCCCAATTTCTTTTAATGTATGGGTTTTACTATTGTTCATACCAAATCTAAGTTCTAGTATTTCTCTTTCTCTTTCATTTAAAATTCTATTAAATAACTCATTCATTTCATCAAGTTGTTCTTGTTTTATGATATTTTCTTCTATATCATCGCATTTACCTATAATATCTTCTAAAAATATATTATCTCCTATAACATCATTATATGAAATAACTTCTTGAAATTCATTAATTAATAAAGTTACTTTTGAAGGTTTCAAATTCATTTTTTTCGCTATATATTCTACATCAGGATTTTCTCCATATTCTCTTGAATATTTCAAAATTATTTTATTTACCTTAGCTAATTGCTCATGCTTATATGAAGGTATTCTAATGTCTCTTCCAGTATTTATTATAGATTTTTTTATAGATTGTCTTATCCACCAAACAGCATATGTACTAAATCTATGTCCCTTATCTATATCAAATTTTTCTATCGCTCTTAATAAACCTATATTACCTTCACTTATCAAATCAATTAAAGTTAAACCATTACCTAAAGATTTTTTTGCTACTGAAATTACTAATCTTAAATTTGATAATACTAATTTAGTTTTTGCTTCTTCATCATTATCATCTCTTATTCTTCTTAGCAAATTATATTCTTCATCAGGTGTCAATAAATCATGTTTTCTTAAATCAGATAAGTATAAAGATATAAGGTTAGTTTCGTTATTACTATTCATACATTACTCCTAAAATTCTGATATCAAATCTCTACTCATAAAAATTTTAGTTATGGTATCAATTGGTTGATTTTCATACAATATATTATACAGCTCAACAAATATAGGAGCTCTTAAATTATTATTTTCAATAATATCTTTTAAAGCTTTAATAGTTGTTGCTCCTTCTGAAATCATTTTCATCTCTTTTATTATGTCTTCTATTTTCATTCCTTTTCCAATACATTCACCTAAATATCTATTTCTACTGTATTGACTTGTACAAGTTACTACCAAATCTCCAAATCCGCTTAATCCTGTAAAAGTCTTTAAATCAGCACCAAAATATTTACCAATTAGTACCATTTCATTAAATCCTCTTGTCATAAGAGCAGCTTTTGTATTATCTCCATATTCTAAACCATCTACTATTCCAGCAGCTATGGCTACACAATTTTTCAATGCTCCTGCCAATTCAGAACCTATAAGGTCATTTCCTGTATAAACTCTAACATATTCTGTACTAAATGTACTTTGAACAATTTTAGCAGTATCTTCATTATTTGAAACCGCTAATATAGCAGAAGGCTTTTTATTTGCAATTTCTTCTGCATGAGTAGGTCCTGCCAATAAAACATAATTTTTTGTTACAGTTCCAATTTCTTCATCTACTATTTCTGATATTCTTTTTAAAGTATTTATTTCTAAGCCCTTAGCAACATTAACAATAATTTGATCCTTTTTTGTTAAAGTCATATTATGTAATAAATTTCTTATAAATTGAGTTGGTGTTGCTAATAATATAATATCTACATTATTTACATATTCATTATAATCATCAATTATTTCTATATTTTCATTTAATTTTTTACCTTTTAAAAAAGTTTTATTTTCTCTATCATTTTTCAATAAATCTCTATATTTTTCATTATGTTCATATAATTTTATATTATGTTTTTTTTCGGATAGCATTATACTTAATGCTGTTCCAAAACTTCCTCCGCCTACTATTAATATATTCATATTTCTCCTACCTTTTATTAACTTTATCAAAAAAGTTAGCTTCTTCTTTGTTTATTAAATTTATTATATTTGATTTATGTCTGTATACTATCAATAATGCTATAAATATTCCAAAATAAACATAATTTTGACTTTCATTAGTTAATATCATAAAAATTGATATTGAACATGCTGATATCATTGAAGCAACAGAAACATAACCTGTTACAAATAATATTACTATAAATACTATAAAAGCATATAACACATTAAGTGGTGATAATGCTAAAAAAACACCTAAACTAGTTGCTACTGCTTTCCCACCATTAAATTTTAAATAAACTGAGTATGAATGCCCTAATATTGCTGCTAATCCAATTAATATTGCTAAATTAGTATCATATTTACTTGCGATATATGTTGGTATAAGTCCTTTTGAAACATCCATAATAAGTGTTAAAATTCCTATTTTATAACCTAATACTCTTGCTGCATTAGTAGAACCTACATTACCACTTCCATATTCTCTTAAATCCATTTTTTTAAATATTTTACCAAAAATTAAAGAAAATGGTATTGACCCTATTAAATAAGTCAATAAAATATATATATAATTCATTTATTATTTCTCCTTGTATCAATAAATTTTTACTACCCATATTATAGCATATTTTACTATATTTTTTCTAGCATACATAACATTTTTATTTTAATTTTCTACTAATATCATTATTAAAATTAAGAATATTTTCATATTTTCATTGTAATATAAATTTTTAAAAGATTAAATATTAATTTCAATGAATAATACCTAAATTTGACACTTGTAATTAAATAAATTCATTTCAAAGCATTTGAAAATAATGCCTTTTTTTGTCAAGAAATTCGTTGACAAATGTGATACAATGTGGTATAATACACACATATAGAAAGGTGTTGGTTAATTATGCGTTACTATGTTCAAAAAGTTGGAAACAAACAATATTTAAGAGTTATTGAAAGTTATAGAATTTCTGGTGTTAAAGGTACTAAAACTAA
>NZ_LOQI01000071.1 GCF_001517915.1 Oceanivirga salmonicida
ATTTATAATTTCCTTATAAAGAACAAAAAATGATTTTAAATTGCTGTTAAGCGATAAAACAAGTCATTTTTTTTTAATTAAAAAAAATGCACGCTTACAAGTTTCTTATTTTTAAAAATTTATAATTTTTAAAAAATTCAAGAAACTGCTATTGTCTCAGAAGTTTCTTTTTTTTATTTTTTTTTGTAAAATGTTTATCTTTTCAGATTTATATATATATGTTAAAATATTACTAGGTGATGACATGATAGATATTAAAAAAATCCCAGAAAATTCTGGTGTATATTTAATGAAAAATAAAGTAAATAAAATAATATATATAGGTAAAGCAAAAAACTTAAAAAAAAGGGTTGCTTCATACTTTACAGGCTCACATAATAGAAAGACTATGGAATTAGTTAAAAATATTGCTGATATTGAATTTTTCATATGCAATAATGAAATTGAAGCCTTTATACTAGAAAACAATTTAATAAAAAAACATAAACCTAAGTACAACATTTTATTAAAAGATGAAAAGACTTATCCGTATATAAAAATAAGTAAAGAAAACTTACCTAGAATTACTATGACAAGAAACAAAAGTCAAGATGCATATTATTACGGACCTTTTCCTAATATCAATCTTAAAACTTTAATAAAAAATTTACTTAAAGTATTTAATGTAAGCGATTGTGGACTTAATGTTAATAAAAACAATAAAAGACCTTGTTTAAAATATCATATGGGACTATGTAATGGGGCTTGTTATTATAAAGATGAAAAAACTGTAAGCGAATACAAAGCACAGTATAAAAAACTAATTAATTTTTTAGAAAATAAAGATACTTCTATACTTAAAGAACTTGAAACTAACATGTTTGAATATAGTAAAAATTTTGAATATGAAAAGGCAATTATAGAAAGAGAAAAAATAAAGGGGTTTAAAAAATTATTAGAAAACCAAATAACTGAAATAACAAGAGAAAATGATAAAGATATATTCACTATTTTCAAAAATACTGATGCTCTATTCCTTTGCATACTTAGTGTAAGAAAAGGTAAATTAATATCTAAATATTTTAATGTGTTTAAAGACTTAGTTGATGATGACAATATAGAAAACTTAGTTTCTATGTTTTACGAAAAAACTACAATCCCTAAAATTATAGTACTAAGTAATGATTTTTTAAATAAAAAGGAAATATTACAAAATTGGTTTAAAAAAGAAAAAAATAAATCTCCTAAAATATACATACCGAAAATTAAAAGTCAAAATAAAGAATTATTAGAATTAGCAAATACAAATTTAATTAGTGAAAAAGAACAATATTATAATAAAGTAGAGCTTGATATTTCAACATTAGAAAGATTAAAAGAGACTTTAAAACTTAAAAGTTTACCCAAACGAATAGAATGTTTTGATATTTCAAATATACAAGGAACAAATCCCGTTGCATCTATGAGTGTAGCAGTTGATGGAAAGTTAAAAAATAGTTGTTATAGACATTTTAAAATAACAGTAAAAGAAACTCCAGATGACTTTTTAATGATGCGTGAAGCACTTACGAGAAGATACTCAAAATTAGATATTAAGGATTTACCTAATGTAATATTAATAGATGGTGGTAAAGGACAAATTGGTGTTGCAGTAGATGTACTTACTAAACTTAATAAAATTGAATATCTTGATATTTTATCTATTGCTAAAAGAGAAGAAGAAATATTTAAAGATACTCAAAAAATTCCATATATTTTCAAAAGAAATGATGAAGTTTTAAAATTATTACAAAGACTAAGAGATGAAGCACATAGATTTGGAATAACGCATCACAGAAAATTAAGATCTAAAAGAGTTTTAAAAAGTAAACTAGATGAAATAGAAGGTATTGGTCCTAAACGA
Organism: Oceanivirga salmonicida; assembly: GCF_001517915.1. NCBI lineage: Bacteria > Fusobacteriati > Fusobacteriota > Fusobacteriia > Fusobacteriales > Leptotrichiaceae > Oceanivirga > Oceanivirga salmonicida. The sequence continues at coordinate 1,883 of NZ_LOQI01000071.1, forward strand.
AAAAAGGCATTACTTTTAAAGTTTGGTACAGTACAAAATATTTTTAATGCAAAACTAGAAGAATTACTTGAAATACTACCACAAAATATAGCCGAAAATATATTTTCACTAAACAATTGACATTAATATCAACTAATGTTAAAATTAATTTAATCACGAAAAAAAGGAGATCATAAATGGATACAATTAAAAAAGAAGAGTTAAAAGAAAAAATATTGCTTTCGCTAAGAAGACAATATGGTAAAACTATGGAAGAAGCAAAAAGTTATGAAATTTATTATGCAGTTTCAAGAGCAATAATGGACAGTGTTACAGAAAAATGGTACAACACAAAGAAAACATATGCAAAAAAGAATATGAAACAAATGTATTACTTATCAGCTGAATTTTTAATGGGAAGATATCTAGGTAATAATTTAATAAATCTAAAATATGATAAACTAGTAAAAGAAATTTTAGAAGAATTAAATATAGATTTAAACGAAATAGAAGATAAAGAAATGGATGCTGGACTTGGTAATGGTGGATTAGGAAGACTTGCAGCTTGCTTTTTAGATTCATTAGCAACTTTAAGCTTACCAGGACATGGTTATGGTTTAAAATACAAGTATGGTATGTTTGAACAAAAGATTGAAAACGGTTTCCAAGTTGAATATCCTGACAATTGGACTAAATACGGTACTCCGTGGTCTGTTAAGAGACTTGATAGATGTGTTGAAATAAAATTCGGTGGTAATGTTGAAATACACAAAGATGAAGTAGGTAAAGAATACTATAAAAGAACTAATACAGAAAATGTTATAGCAACAGCATATGATGTCCCTATAATAGGTTATGGTAATGATGTTATTAATACATTAAGATTATGGGAAGCAAGTTCACCTGAAGGATTTGATTTAAAATTATTTAATGAACAAAGATATAATCAAGCATCTGAAAAAGCAGTTGAAGCCGAAGATATATCAAGAGTATTATACCCTAACGATACTGAAAGAAATGGTAAATGGTTAAGATTAAAACAACAATATTTCTTCACTTCTGCATCTTTACAAGATATAGTTAGAAGATATAAATCAATATACGGTAATAACTTTGATAAATTTGCTGATAAAATTGCAATACAATTAAATGATACTCACCCAGTAGTTGCTATTCCTGAACTTATGAGAATATTCTTAGATTATGAAAAATTAAGTTGGAATGAATCTTGGAAAATATGTAAAAAGGTATTTGCATACACTAACCATACTATATTATCAGAAGCATTGGAAAAATGGGATATTAATTTAATTCAACCATTATTACCAAGAATTTATCAAATTATAGAAGAAATCAATAGAAGATTTGTTGTAGAATTAAAAGAAAAATACCCTAATAATTTTGATAAAATAAATAAAATGAGTATAATTTCTAATGGTGTAGTAAAAATGGCTTGGCTTGCAATAGTAGGTTCTCATACTGTAAATGGAGTTGCTCAGTTACATACTGAAATACTTAAAAATGAAGAACTAAATGATTGGTATAAACTATACCCTGAAAAATTCCAAAACAAGACAAATGGTATTACACAAAGAAGATGGTTATTAAAATCTAACCCTGAATTAGCAGAATATATTACTAGCCTTATAGGTGATGAGTGGATTACTAAACTTGAAAAATTAAAAGGTTTAGAAAAATATGAAAATAATAAAGAAGTGTTAGATAAATTATTAAATATAAAGAAAAATAATAAAATAAGACTTGCAAAATATATACAAGAAACTACTGGAATAGAAGTTGATATTAACTCTATATTTGATATACAAGTTAAAAGATTACACGAATATAAGCGTCAATTATTAAATGTTTTACATATAATGGACTTATACAATAAAATAAAAAATAATCCATTATTAGATATAGAACCTAGAACTTTTATATTTGCTGCTAAATCTGCACCAGGTTATAGAAGAGCAAAAGGTATAATAAAGTTAATAAATTCTATTGCAGAAGTTATAAATAATGATGCAAGCATAAATGGTAAAATTAAAGTTGTATTCTTAGAAAATTATAGAGTATCTCTTGCAGAAATTATATTCCCTGCTGCTGATATATCAGAACAAATTTCAACTGCTGGTAAAGAAGCATCTGGTACTGGTAACATGAAATTCATGATTAATGGTGCTATGACACTTGGAACATTAGATGGTGCTAATATAGAAATAGTTGAAGAAGCAGGAGCAGAAAATGCCTTCATATTCGGATTAAAAGCAGATGAAATTAAGAAATTAACTGATTCAGGAGAATATAATCCTATTGAAGAATACAAATTGGTTGAAGGTTTACAAAAAGTAATAGACCAATTAACAGATGGTACTTATGATGATAATAACACAGGATTATTTAAAGAAATACAAAACTCATTATTATATGGTGTAGATGGAGATAGAGCCGATGTATACTTTGTATTAAAAGATTTTGATAGTTATAGAAAAGCACAAGAACTAGTTTCAAAAACATATAGAAACAAAGAAAAATGGTCTAATATGATGCTTAAAAATATTGCAAATGGTGGTAAATTCTCATCTGATAGAACTATAAAAGAATATGCAAAAGATATCTGGAATATACATGAAACTGAAATAAATAATTACATAAAATAAGGATTTTATAATTATTAAAATTGCTAGAAATTATTATACTGAAATGAATAACTACACAAAATAAAGATTTGACAATTATTAAAATTACTATAAAATATTATAAAGAAGGGATTTATAATAAGGAGGAATTAAATATGAAAAAGAAATTATTATGGTTAACAACATTAGTTATTACAATGTTTACAGTGTCTTGTTGGGGAGGAGACAAAGAAGCTTCAAAAGAAGGGGAAGCTGTAAATATTAATATATTCCAATTTAAAGTGGAATTTAAAGATCAGTTTACTGAATTAGCAAAAGAATATATGAAAGAACATGAAAATGTAAACATTAATATCACAACAGTTGGTGGTGGAGCAGATTATGGTGCTGCATTAAAAGCAAAATTCGCTTCTGGTGATGAACCTACAATATTTAATATAGGTGGTCCACAAGATGTTAAAGATTTACAAAGTAAATTAGAAAATCTTAAAGGTTCTAAAATTAGTGATTTGGCTATACCTAAATTATTAGAAGGAGTTACAGTAGATGGAAACATTTATGGAGTTCCATATAATCAAGAAGGTTATGGTTTAATATATAATAAAGAAGTATTTGAAAAAGCTAATATAGATGCTTCTAAATTAATTACTTATTCTGATTTATTAGAAGCAGTTGAAATACTAGATTCTAAAAAAGCTGAATTAGGGCTAGATGCAGTATTTGCATTCCCTGCAAAAGAAACTTGGGTAACTGGTTTACATTTATCAAATATATTCATATCACCAGAATTTAATGGAGATATTCTTAAAGCATTTGAAGCAAAAGAAATAAAATTTGAATATGCAAATCAATATAAACAATTAGTTGATTTACAAAATAAATACTCAGTACAACCAACAGTTAGTTTAGATTACTCACAACAAGTTGAAAAATTATTCTCACTTGGTAAAGTTGCTATGATACAACAAGGTAACTGGGCATTTAGTTCAATTGCAGGAGTAGATGCAAAATTAGCAGAAAATATAGGTATGATACCTATACCTGCAGAAGGTGTTATTGAAAATAAATTAGCAGTTGGAGTTCCTATGTTCTGGGCAGTAAATAAAGATGCTGACGATGCTTCAAAAGAAGCTGCTAAAGATTTCTTAAATTGGATGTATTCATCTGAAGTTGGAAAAGATTATGTAATAAATAAATTTAAATTTATACCTGCATATATGGGATACGAAAACGAAAAAATAGTAGATCCATTATCACAAGTAGTATATAACTATTCAAAAGATGGTAATACTCTTAACTGGGTATTTATGGGTTATCCATCAGGTTGGGGAATGAACACATTAGGTTCTAACTTACAAAAATACTTAAGTGGTAATGCAACATTTGATGAAGTTATTAACACTTCTAAACAAGCATGGCAAGAATCAAGAAAGTAGAACATTATGTTTAAATATAAGAGAAAACATGAATTGTTCTTTTGGTTATTTATAATACCAACTATTACGGCCTTATTTATGGTCGTAATAGTTCCTCTTTTTTATGGACTATATTATTCATTTACAAGTTGGAATGGTATAACTAATCCTGTATTTATAGGATTAAAAAATTATGTTGATTTATTTAAAGATAAAGAATTTTTAAATTCTATATGGTTTACTACTAAATTTGCAGTAGTTTCTGTTTTATTAATAAATGCATTAGGTTTAGGATTAGCATTATTAGTAACACAAAAATTTAAAGGGTCCAATCTTTTAAGAACTGTTTTTTTCATGCCTAACTTAATTGGTGGACTTATATTAGGATTTATATGGCAATTTATTTTTATTGAAGTGTTTTATTCAATCGGAGATAAAATAGGGTTTGAAAATCTTAAAGGATGGCTTTCTACAACTAATACTGGATTTTGGGGATTAGTAATCTTAACAGCTTGGCAAATGGCTGGTTATATCATGATAATATATATAGCACATTTAGAAACTATACCCAAAGATTTAATAGAAGCTGCAGAAATTGATGGGGCAAATTCAATTCAAAAATTTAAAAATGTAATATTTCCATTAGTGGCACCAGCATTTACAGTTAGTATGTTTTTAACACTATCAAATTCTTTTAAGTTATACGACCAAAATTTATCATTAACTAATGGTGGACCATATAACTCAACACAAATGGTAGCAATGAATATATATAACACTGCATTTTCTGCAAATAAAATGTCATATGCTCAAAGTAAGGCCATTATCTTTTTTATAATAATTGCAGTTATATCTTTAACTCAAGTATATTATAACAGAAGAAAAGAGGTGGAATATTAATGTTTAAAACAAAAAAAATCATTTATATTTTAGCACCTTTATTAGGTATTTTATGGCTAGGTCCTTTTTATTTAATGTTGGTTAATTCATTAAAAACTAAAAAAGAAATATTTGCTTCTTCTTTAAGTTTACCAACTGGATTAAATTTTAAAAACTATGTATTAGCAGCCCAAAATTTAGATTTTATAAAAACTTTTATAAATTCATTAATAATTACAGTAATTAGTGTATTAGTTATTATAATATTCTCATCTATGGCAGCATATGCAATAGCCAGAGTAAGAAATAAAGTTAGTACCATAGTATTATTTATATTTATTGGTGCTATGTTAATACCATTTCAGGCTGTAATGATACCATTAGTATCATTTTTTGGAAAATTAAATATGCTAAATAGGGTAGGTATAATATATATGTACTTAGGCTTTGGTTCAAGTTTATCAATATTTCTATACCATGGGGCTATAAATTCAGTTCCCAGAGCATTAGATGAAGCAGCAATAATAGATGGCTGTAATAGATTTCAAGTGTTTTGGTATATAATATTTCCAATGCTAAAACCTATGACAGTAACAGTTGCTATACTAAATACTATATGGATTTGGAACGATTATTTATTACCATCATTAGTAATAAATAAAAATGGTTCAGAAACTATACCACTAAAAATGTTTTTCTTCTTTGGAGAATACACTAAACAGTGGCATTTAGCATTAGCAGGACTTACACTAGCTATAATACCAGTAATAATATTTTACTTCTTAGCACAAAAACAAATTATAAAAGGAATTACAGCTGGAGCAGTAAAAGGGTAAGTACATTTTAAGAATAAAAGATATTTAAAATTAAGATATCAAAAATTAAATATATCAGAAATTAAGATACTGAAAATTATGGTTTTAACTAATCATATTAACTCAGTATCTTTTTTTAAACATATTTACACATATTCATATATAAATAAAAAGTTGCAATAAATAGTCCTATACTACTTATTTGCAACTTATTTTTATTCTAAATGTTTATTTATTTTTTGATTTCTGAAACTACTCCTGATGCTACTGTTCTTCCACCTTCTCTTATAGCAAATCTTAATCCTGGTTCCATTGCTATTGGGTGAATTAATGCTACTTCTACTGCTACGTTATCTCCTGGCATTACCATTTCTATTC